>NZ_WIVZ01000044.1:0-39972 GCF_009600325.1 Pseudomonas sp. FSL R10-2189 | reverse complement strand
AAAGCCTGGCGATTTATCACCACCATCACGACCACGCCCATGATCTGCATGGCTCGGTGGTCACTGAAGGCGCCGCCTTCTGAGCCTCCAGTTTCGGAGCCTGAAGCCGTCGATGAAGCGGTCGTCATCGGCGCCCTTGAGTCGGTTGTAGCGCTCGTCGACGCCGAAAACGCGCGCCTCGAAGAAGACCTTAAGGCGCCAGAACCTGCCGAAACCCTTGAGCCGCAGGCGCCAGCGTTACAGCCTGCACCACCTGCCGAACCCGCAGCCGACTCAACCTTTGCCCTGCCCGAAAGCCCCGAGCCCACCTACAGCTCAGTGGCGGAGCATATTGAATCCACCCTGCTCGGCTTGTTGGCCGACCTGTCGCTGCCTGAGCACCATCGGCCCCAGGCCGAGGTCATGCGCAAGCGCCTCGAAAAAGGGCTTAACTGGTACGAATTACTGCCGATTCTCGATGATCTGGCGGTTTTGATGCTGGCTATCACTGACAGCGGCCAGCATGAATTTGAAACCTACCTCAAGCAGCTCAATGAGCGCCTGAAGTCGTTTCAAAGCAACCTGCAAACGGCCAGTGCCGGGCACGCCTTGGGGCGCTCCGAGGCTGAGCAACTGGACAATCAGATCCGCGAGCACGTCGACAGCCTGCAAAGCAGCGTGCAAGACGCCGTCGACCTGAACAGCCTCAAGCACCTCCTCGAAAATCGTCTCGAAGGCTTGCTGGGCACGATGGACCACCACCGAGAGCAACGGGATGCCCGTGAACAAGAGCTGTGCGCCCACCTGCAAGGCCTGTCCGAACGCGTGGCCTTCATGGAGCAGCAAGCTCAGGGTTACCGTGAACACCTTGAAGAGCAACGCCTCAAAGCCTTGATTGACCCGCTGACCGGGCTGCCAAACCGGGCGGCCTGGAGCGAACGGCTGGCCCATGAAGTCGCGCAATGGCAAGCCCACGGCACCCCACTGCTGATCGCCATGCTCGACCTTGACCACTTCAAGCGCATCAACGATGGCTATGGTCATCTGGCCGGCGACAAAGTGCTCAAGATCATCGCCGCACAATTGACCAAACACCTGCGCCCCGGCGATTTCGTGGCGCGCTTTGGCGGCGAAGAATTCGTCCTGCTCATCCCTAACACAGCGCTGCCCGCAGGCCTGCAGTTGCTCGAAACGCTGCGCGCAGCCATTGAGGCCTGCCCGTTCCACTTCAAGGGCGAGCCGGTCACGCTCACGGCGTCTATTGGCGTGGCCCCCTTCGCCTTGGGCGAGCGCAGCGAACAGGTGCTTAAACGCGCTGACGAGGCCTTGTACCGGGCCAAGCACAAGGGCCGCAACGCTATAGAGTTCAGCCAGGCTTCAGCTTGACGCCCTGCCTGCGCAGACAGCGTTCAGATACGTTCCGGGACCAGTCATGTATGCTGGCCAATTAATTGCTCAGATACCTTTTTTGCCATGAAATTTTTATCGTTGATCGTCTCTTTTATTCTGCTGGCCGGTTGCGCCAGCGGCCCGCGCATGGACACCAGCCACCCCTCGGCCAACCACGACAGCCGCGTGCAGTTCATCGTGCTTCACTACACCTCCACCTCGCTTGAGCGCTCATTGCAGTTGCTGACCAGCGGGCCGGTGAGCAGCCACTACCTGATTGGCGATACGCCCCCGACCATCTACAAGCTGGTCGATGAGAGCCAACGCTCCTGGCACGCCGGTGAAAGCCAATGGCGAGGCCGCACCTGGCTCAACTCAAGTTCGATTGGCATCGAAATCGTCAACCCGGGCTACCACGACACCCCGACCGGCCGCGTCTGGTACCCCTACACCGAAGGTCAGATCCAGTCGGTGATCGCGCTGCTCAAAGACATCTCGACGCGCTACAAGATCGACCCGCACAACATCATCGGCCACAGCGACATTGCGCCATTGCGCAAGCTCGATCCGGGCCCGATGTTCCCCTGGAAGCGCCTGGCTGAGGCCGGTTTCGGGATCTGGCCAAACGCCCAGGCCGTGGCCCGCGAGCAGGCCCGCTATGCCAACGCGATGCCCAGCATCACTTGGTTCCAGCAGCAATTAGCGTTGTTAGGTTACGAGACGCCGCAAACCGGCGAACTGGACGTTGCCACGCGCCACGTGTTGGCGGCGTTCCAGATGCATTTCCGGCCTTCACGTTTTGACGGCACGCCTGATGCAGAAAGCGCGGCGATATTGAACGTGCTGAATACGCAGCGGTAGAGCTGTTCGGACTGCGCAGATCCTGTAGTCGCTGCCGAAGGCTGCGAAGGGGCGAAGGTTCTGCGGCGTTTTTGATAAACGGGTTGCTTCGCAACCCTTCGCAGCCTTCGGCAGCGACTACAAGCTCTTTAAAGCGGCAGCGCCATGTAGAACTGCGTGCCTTGCCCCGGCCGTGAGTACACGCCAATGCGCCCGCCGTGCAGTTGCACAATCTCTTTGCACAAGGCCAGGCCCAAACCCGCGCCGCCCTTTTTCCGGCCCACTTGTACGAAGGGTTCGAAGATACGGCCTTGCTGGCCGTAGGCAATGCCCTCGCCACTGTCTTCAATGCTGATGATGACCCGCTCCCCATGCCGCCGCGCTTGCAGGCGAATCTGCCCGCCACTGGCGGTATGGCGCAAGGCGTTGTCCAGCAGGTTATCCAGCACGCGCTCCAGCTGCGCCTGATCGGCATTCAGCACTGGCAGGTTCGGCTGTAGATCAATCAGTAACTCTATGTTCTTGGCCGTCGCCCGATCGGCAAACCGTGCACGGGCCTCATTAAGCATCTGCTCAAGGTTGCACGGGGCCAACGTGAGCTTTTGCAGGCCGTTCTGGTAGCGCGAGAAATTCAGCAGGTCGTTGATCAACTGCATCAGCCGCTGCATCTCTTCGTTCACCGTGTTCAGCAAGTCGGTTTCACGGGACTGCGGGTCAAAGCGTGCGCGCTCCAGAAACAAGCCAAACGCCATGTGCATGCCCGTGACCGGGGTGCGCAGCTCATGAGAGGCGCGCAGCACGAACTCACTGCGCACGCGCTCAAAGGCCCGTTGTTCGGTCACATCGTGCAGCACCATCACCGCCCCAAGGATCGGCCCCTTGGGCTGGCTGACCGGCGTCAGGCTGTAGGTCAGCAGGCGGGTTTCGCCTTCGATGTCGACGCTCAAGTCTTCAGGCGCGCGCTCGAGGCTGCCGCCGCGCAAGACCGTCAACAGTTGCTGGTCGAGTTCCGGGCGGCCCAATGCCTCGCCCAACGGCTGGCCCAGGCGCGCCTTGTCCCACCCTAACTGGCGCTGGGCCACCGGGTTCAAATGCTCAAGGCGGCCTTGCTGGTCAATCATCAGCAGGCCGTCATCAATGCTGTCGAGCACCGCCTGTAGCCGTTGCTGTCCTGCCAGCAGCTCATCGACATTGGTTGCCTGATGCTGGCGCAGCGCCTCGGCCATGGTCCCGAAACGCCGGGTCAGCAGGTTCATCTCTGCCGCCGAGGACAGCGGCAGCACCAGGTCAAAATTGCCTTTGCCGATGTTGTCGGCAGCCTTGGCCAATGCTTCGATGGGCGCGCCAAAGCGGCGGGCAATGCCATGGGCGGTCACAAAGCCGATTATCAGCACCGCCAGCCCGACCAGCCCCAGCAAGGCGGCAATGATGATGGCGCGATCACGGGCAGCCGATTGCGCGGTGTAGATGTTATCGAGCGCCTTGCGGTGCTCTTCGATCAGACCATTGCGCAACGAGTTGAAGCGGTCCGAGAGTTCCTGGTCACTGCCGATGTCCAGCGCATTGGCATGGGCTTCTTTAAAGGCTTCCAGAAAAAGCTCGTAGTCCTCGCGGGCCTGAGCAAAACCATTGTCCAGTTTGTGTTCGCGCTCATGCTCCATCCCTTCATCGAGCAGGGCCAGATACTGGTTCGCCGACGTTTCCAGCGCCTTGGGATCGGGATGATTGCGCAGCATCAAGATCAACTGGTCACCCAGGGTCTGACGCAGCTTGAGGCCCAGATCAAGGGTGATGAAGTTGTTGCGGATCAGCGCTTCCTGAGATTTGGCCATTTGCATCACGCTGACCACGCCCAGCAACAAGCCAAGCAGCGCCACCGTTATCAATGCCGAAATGCTCAGGAACAACCGGGTCCGCAGCTTGATCGCAAGTTTCATCAGATATGGCTCACAGGTTGTATTGCTTGCGCTTGCGATAGAGTGTCGAGGCGTCAATCCCCAGGGTTTTTGCCGCTTGGTCCAGGGTGTCACTGGTCGCCAGCACCGCACCGATGTGCGCTTTTTCTAACTGATCGAGACTCAAGGCTGCGCCAATACGCGGCGTATTTGGCGCGGTTTGTTCGGCCATGCCCAAGTGGCTGACTTCGACCACTTCTTGCGGGCAAATAATGCTGGCCCGTTCCACCACGTTACGCAGTTCGCGAATATTACCCGGCCAGCGGTAATTAGACAGCGCCTGACGTGCCTCCGGGCTGAAGCCGCGGGCAGGGCGGGCGTATTCTTTAACAAAGCGGGCCAAAAAACGGTCCGCCAGGGTCAGGATGTCTTCACTGCGCTCGCGCAGGGGCGGCAAGTGCAAGGTGATGACGTTCAGGCGGTAGAGCAAGTCTTCACGGAAGCGCCCGTCACGCACCATGTCTTCAAGGTTGAGGTTGGTCGCGGCGAGGATGCGCACATCGGCGCGGCGCGTTACAGGGTCACCGACACGCTCGTAGACCTTGTCCTGAATAAAACGCAGCAATTTAGGCTGCAAGGTCAGCGGGAAGTCACCGATTTCGTCCAGGAACAACGTGCCGCCATCCGCCTGGCTGACCCGGCCCAAGGTGCTTTCACTGGCCCCGGTAAAGGCGCCACGGGTGTGGCCGAACAACTCGCTTTCCATCAATTCTGCCGTCAGCGACGGGCAGTTAATGGTCACACAGGACTTTTTGGCGCGCTTGCTCCAGCCATGAATCGCTTGCGACAACTCACCTTTACCCGTGCCGGACTCGCCGAGAATAAGGATGTTGGCGTCGGTGCCGGCAACCTGCCGGGCCGTTTCCAGCACGGCCATCATGGCCGGGCTGTGCGAGTCGAGCCCGTCTTTGGGCTTGCGCACTTCACCTTCGAGCGCTTCGAGGCGGGCAGACAGTTGGCGTACTTCCAGTTGCTTGGCGGTGGCCAGGCGCAGTTGGTCAGGGCTGCACGGCTTGACCAGATAGTCAGCCGCACCGGCCTGAATCGCATCCACGGCAGTATCGACAGCGGAATGCGCGGTCACGATGACAACCCGCATCCACGGCGCTTGAATACGCATCTGGGCCAGCACATCCAGGCCATTGTCCTCGCCCAGGCGCAGGTCCAGAAAGCACAGGTCAAACACCTGACGTTGCAGCAGGGCGTCGGCTTGGGCCGCGCTATTGGCCGTGGCGACGGTGTAACCCTCGTCTTCAAGGCAATAGCGGAACGTGCGCAAGATAGCGGACTCATCATCGACCAGCAGAATGCGGCCCTGTTGCTCTTTGGATGATTCCATATCCGGCGTTCCTTTATGAGTGATCTTGGTTAGTGTCGGAATAATCGGGCAAGTTGCATGATTTTTCAGGAATGATTCAGAGGCTAACAGGGAAGGGCGCTGGACACCTCCTGTAACGCTCTGATTTTAAAGATTTTAGCGCTGCTGATTGCGGCATTGTTGAGGCCGATAAATTCTCCGGTGGTCTGCTGGAACCGCATTCAGCGGGCAGCACTGTAGCGCGCTGGCGCTGATCGTGCAGAACGCACGGTGCCATCAGGGCTCATCGTGCAGGTTGCTCGCGCCGATCCTCTTCAAAAATCTGTAAATAACTGATTTATATAGGATTATTACTTTCAAAAAAACTGGCATGCAGCCTGCAATATCTCTCGCATAGTCGTCACTGATCCACAAACGCAGCGACGACACCCCATAACAACAGCGAGTGGCAGGAGTTTGAGCATGAATCGTCAAGGTTTCGCCAGTCTGGGTATTTCTTCACAGCACCTGCAGCAGGGCCTATTCACCAGCCTGGCGCTGGTCATGACGCTCATCGGCGGCCAGCAATGGGCACATTGGCAGCAGCCCGCCCCAGCGCAATCGATGCCCGCCCACGCCATCGCTGCTCAACAGACCCACTTCAGCGCCATTCGCTCCACGGCGCTGGGCTCTAGCACCCCGATGGGCCGCTATGACCTGGCAGCTTCTGAAGACACGCAAACCGCCAACGCCCAACCCGTTCCGGAACGTTGGGTGTTCTAAGTGTTCACACGCTTAAGACCCTGACCGGGCCTTGAGTTGCAAAACAGCATCACCCTTTCGCACAGAAATAAGGAGATTCACCATGTTGAGCTGGGCAATTACCTTCCTGATTATCGCCATCATCGCAGCAGTTTTGGGCTTCGGTGGCATCGCGGGCACGGCTACCGGTATCGCCAAGATCCTCTTTGTCGTATTCCTGGTGATGTTCGTTGTGTCCTTCATCTTTGGTCGTCGTGGTCGAGGCTGACGATGTACGCTCGATCCCTTAAGGCAATGGCGGCTGCCCTGTTGATGGGCAGCAGCGCCATGACCCTTGCCGCCAATGACGGCCAGTCCCGCGCCAACCAATTGTTGAGCGACCCGGACTACCGTCAAGCGTGGCAAAAAGTGGTTAAAAAAGAGGAGCGCTTGCCTGAGTGGGTCATGAACCTCTCTGGCAGTGCCGAGCAAATGAACGCGGTGACGCAAGACGGTGACCCGTATTTAGTCGGCCCTTTGTGCGAAAACGAGCAATCGTGTTCCACCCAGCGCTTGATAGTGGCGGTGAGCTTCGACAAAAAGCACGCCTACGCGCTGCTGGTTGAAGTACCGGCGGGGTTGCCTACTGACAAATCGCCTGCACGTCATGCCGATTTCCGATACTTGGGCAAGCCTGATCCTGAGATCCAGGCGCTGCTTAAAGAGCAGTTAAAGAAAGACCCTAACTGGTATTAGATGCCGGGGAGGGCGACACCACTGTTTTTCGAGTGCCAAAAACCAAGGTTTTTCCTTGGTTTTTTTGCGTCTGCCAGACACTGCCTTTCGTCGGTAATTGCTTATCCCAGTTCATTTTTTCTGAAAAAGATGTGGCTTGAACTACCCTTTGAAACGTCGACCGTATATCGACTATTGGCAAATTGATGGCTCCTCATTTTTCGATTTGTGTTGTGGGATATTTCCGAAATGCTAGCGCTGTCTGTGAGCCTTCTTTAATGCCAAAAAGGCCTTGAAACAGCCGGTTTACGGCGGTTATGTCATCTATTCTGTCAGTGCAACCCTCCTGATTTTTGAGGTCTTGTCGGACAAAACCCATGCCGATTCGGCATAGGGTAGGCGTTTACGGCATTAGACGGTAACGCCGTGCATGGGAATAGTTGCGCCTTTTTTCGCCTGCCAAAGAGCCAGTCCGGCTCGATTTGGGCGACCTTCTACGGGGGTACAGGTTGGACTTTTTTGCGCTCTTGAGCGCTCTAGTCCGAGCCTGTACCCGAGTCCACTTGAAGTAAGGGTAATGACATGAAGAAGGCAAAACTTAGCCTCGCCTGGCAGATCCTAATCGGTCTGGTCCTCGGGATTGCAATCGGCGCACTGCTCAACCATTTCAGTGCTGAAAAGGCCTGGTGGATCAGTAACGTCCTGCAACCTGCAGGCGATATCTTTATCCGTCTGATCAAGATGATCGTAATCCCAATCGTGATTTCTTCACTGGTTGTCGGGATTGCAGGCGTGGGGGATGCGAAGAAACTCGGTCGCATCGGTCTAAAAACAATTATTTACTTCGAAGTGGTCACCACCATCGCGATCCTGGTCGGCCTGGTGCTGGCCAACGTGTTCCACCCGGGTGCCGGGATCGACATGAGCACGCTGGGCACGGTGGATATTTCCAAATATCAGGCCACTGCCGCTGAGGTGCAGCATGAACACGCGTTCATCGAGACCATTCTCAACCTGATCCCGTCCAACATCTTCGCAGCCATGGCTCGCGGTGAGATGCTGCCGATCATCTTCTTCTCGGTACTGTTCGGTCTGGGCTTGTCGAGCCTGAACGCCGAGCTGCGCGACCCGCTGGTGAAAACCTTCCAGGGCGTGTCCGAGTCGATGTTCAAAGTCACTCACATGATCATGAACTACGCGCCAATCGGTGTGTTTGCGCTGATCGCCGTGACCGTCGCCAACTTCGGCTTCGCCTCGTTGGTGCCATTGGCCAAGCTGGTGGTGCTGGTGTACGCGGCCATCCTCTTCTTCGCCTTCGCGGTACTGGGCCTGATCGCCAAGCTGTTCGGCTTCTCGGTGATCAAGCTGATGCGCATCTTCAAAGATGAGCTGGTTCTGGCTTACTCCACCGCCAGCTCCGAAACCGTGTTGCCACGCGTGATCGAGAAGATGGAAGCCTACGGTTGCCCGAAAGCGATTTGCAGCTTCGTGGTACCGACCGGCTACTCGTTCAACCTTGACGGTTCAACCCTGTACCAAAGCATCGCGGCCATCTTTATTGCCCAGCTGTACGGCATCGACCTGTCGATCAGCCAGCAACTGCTGCTGGTGCTGACCCTGATGGTCACCTCCAAAGGCATCGCCGGCGTACCGGGCGTGTCCTTCGTGGTACTGCTGGCCACCTTGGGCAGCGTGGGCATCCCGCTGGAAGGCCTGGCCTTCATCGCCGGTGTAGACCGTGTGATGGACATGGCGCGTACCGCCCTCAACGTTATCGGTAACGCCTTGGCCGTACTGGTCATCTCGCGCTGGGAAGGCATGTACGACGCCGCCAAAGGCGAGCGCTACTGGAACTCGCTGCCGCACTGGCGCAGCAAGGAAGCCGCCAAAGGTTAATCACCTTCGCCTGGCGCTTCACTCCCCAAACCCCGGACTTGTCCGGGGTTTGTTGTTTTAGGCTTCACGACTTTTCCTCTCCTGTAGCCGCTGCCCAGGAACGAAGGCTGCAATGGGTTGCGCAGCGACCCCAAACGGCGGTCCTGCGGCCCGCATCGCAGCCTTCGTTCTTTGTCAGCGACTACACGTTTTGCGAGTTCTGCGTTGAACGCCATTGTGCCAACCTCCCGACGTTTGTCGTTTCTGAGGTCTGGCCGGTATTATCTGCCGCACTTATTAGGAGTTTCCCGATGCTTAACGGCCTATGGCTCAGCTTTTTCCTTGTCGCCACGGTGTCGGCGTTTGCCCAATGGCTGGTCGGGGGAAATGCCGGGGTCTTTGCGGCCATCGTTGAAAGCATCTTTGCCATGGCCAAGCTGTCGGTTGAGGTGATGGTGCTGCTGTTTGGCACGCTGACGCTGTGGCTGGGGTTTCTGCGGATTGCCGAAAAGGCCGGCATCGTCGACTGGCTGGGCAGGGCGCTGGGGCCGCTGTTCAAGCGCCTGATGCCGGAAGTCCCGCCCGGCCACCCGGCCCTGGGCTTTATCACCCTGAACTTCGCTGCCAACGGCCTGGGCCTGGACAATGCCGCCACGCCGATCGGCCTCAAGGCCATGCGCGCGCTGCAAGAGCTGAACCCCAGCCCGACCAGCGCCAGCAATGCGCAAATCCTCTTCTTGGTGCTCAACGCCTCGTCGCTGACCCTGCTGCCCGTCACGATCTTTATGTACCGTGCCCAGCAAGGCGCGCCAGACCCCACGCTGGTGTTCCTGCCGATCCTGCTGGCCACCAGCGCCTCGACCCTGGTGGGCCTTTTCTCGGTGGCTATCGTGCAGCGCCTGCGCCTGTGGGACCCGGTGGTGCTGGCTTACCTGATACCCGGCGCGCTGATTCTGGCGGGCTTTATGGCGCTGCTGGCGAGCCTGTCGGCAGCGGCGCTGGCGAGCTTGTCCTCGATCCTTGGCAACTTGACGCTATTCGGGCTGATCATGCTGTTTCTGGTGATCGGCGCGCTGCGCAAGGTCAAGGTCTACGAGGCGTTCGTCGAAGGCGCCAAAGAAGGCTTCGACGTGGCCAAGAACCTGCTGCCTTACCTGGTGGCGATGCTCTGTGCAGTGGGCGTATTACGGGCCTCGGGCGCGCTGGACTTTGGCCTGGACGGCATTCGCCATCTGGTCGAATGGCTGGGCTGGGACACGCGCTTTGTTGATGCGCTGCCCACGGCGATGGTCAAACCGTTTTCAGGCAGCGCGGCGCGGGCGTTGCTGATTGAAACCATGCAGACCAAAGGCGTCGACAGCTTCCCGGCCCTGGTGGCCGCGACCGTACAGGGCAGCACGGAAACCACCTTCTATGTGCTGGCGGTGTACTTCGGTGCGGTCGGCATCCAGCGCGCCCGCCACGCCGTGAGCTGCGCCTTGCTGGCAGAGTTCTCAGGCGTGGTGGCGGCGATTGCGGTGTGCTACTGGTTCTTCGGCTAAACCGCGTAGGAGCGAGCTTGCCTCGCGATCTTTTGATCTTAAAGAAGATCGCGAGGCAAGCTCGCTCCTACGGATTGAGGTTCAAGCCTTCGGCTTTTTACGCGGCTTGAGGTATTTGGTCAGGCCCTGAAACCAGATGACCTGCGCCGGATTACCCTTAATCTGAATCGACTTGTCCTGGATCCCGGTCATAAACGCCAGTTGCTTGTTTTTGGCCTGCATCGTGGCAAAGCCGTAAGCGGCATCTTTAAAGGCGATGGCAAACACCGGGTCCGGGTATAAGCCCGAGTGGCTGGTAATACGCTGGTTTTTGACTTTGAAGTGACGGGCGACTTTGCCATCGAGGGTTTGCAGCTGGAACACCATGTCTTTATCAACCAATTGCTGTTGAAAAGCAGGGTTTTTACGGCTGGCTTTGCCCATCAGAAAGCCCAGCATCCAGAGCAGAAAACGAAATTTCATGTACGCGGCCTCGGGGAATAAATAAAGAGCCGGCGCAGTTTAACGATTTAAGCGAAGAACGCCACATATCCAAAGAAATAGGCGCTGATAGACGTGTTTTTGCCACTTATTGCCGCATGATCGGCCAATTTACTCTCAAGAACGGGCAAGCCAGCTTGCCCGTTCCTCTAAAAACCAGCCCCGCTTAAGGGTTGACGCTGTCTTTAAGGAATTTGCCAGGCTTGAAGGCCACGGTGTTGCTGGCTTTGATGGTCACTGGCTGACCGGTCTGCGGGTTCTGCCCGGTCCGTGCACCGCGATGGCGCTGGATAAACGTACCGAAACCGACCAGCGTGACGCTGTCTTTGCGGTGCAGGGCGTTGGTGATTTCTTCGAGCACTGCATTGAGTACGCGGCTGGCTTGCTCTTTAGTGAGGTCAGCCTTTTCAGCGATAGCGGCGGCGAGTTCTGGTTTACGCATGATGAAGCCTCTTTGACGGTTTTTTGTTGTTATGTCCGTGCTGCTCTTCTATGGAGCAGCATCCAAGGCGCCGCAGGCTCTACTCTGCGGCAGACCGGTGTGAGAATGGCACGCGACCAAGACACGCGCCACCCTCAGCAGGCGCTTTGTTGAGGCAAGGCAATGACATTTACGACAAAAGGTAGAGCGTTTACGCCAACAGCGCAGGCAACTCTTTGTTCAGCGCCAGTTTCTCGCGAACTGCCTCGCCAGTGAGGGCATAACCGAGCAGCTTGCCGTCTGCATCGCGGCACAGCGCTTTGATGTCGGCACCCTGACCTTCCACCGTCCACACACCTTCGCAACCAAGCGGCACAGGTGACACCACCAACGGGCACACCGGGGTTTTGACTGTAATCGGCATGGCCCCGTAGCTGACCGCTGTCGAGTTGCCCGCCAGGGTCTGCGCCAGCGCCCGTGCGCAGCTCATCAGCGGCATCACGTAGAGCAGGCTCAAACCGTCGACCTGCGCGCAGTCGCCCAGCGCGTAGATGTTCGCGTGGGAGGTTCTAAGATGGCGGTCCACTTCGATACCGCGGTTGATCCGCAGGCCAGCAGCGGCCGCCAGATCGGTGCGTGGGCGCAAACCAATGGCTGACACCACCACATCACAGGCGATCACGCTGGCGTCCGACAAGTGCGCCTCAAGGCCATCCTCGGTGCGCTGCAAACGCGTGAGCACCGGCCCGAGATGAAAGCGTGCGCCCAGGCTTTCCAGGCCCGATTGCACGGCGGCCGCAGCCGCAGGGTGCAGCAGCGTCGGCATCACTTGTTCGCACGGCGCTACCAGGTCGACCTCATAGCCGCCCGCGATCAAGTCGTTGGCGAACTCGCAACCGATCAGGCCCACACCCAGAATCAGCACACGGCGCTTGCCCGCAGCCGCTGCGCGAAAGCGGGCGTAGTCTTCCAGGTCATTGATCGAGAAGATCGCATCCTGAGCATCGCCTTCGACCGGCACCTGCACCGATTGCGCGCCCCAGGCCAAAATCAGATCGCGGTAAGGCACGGCCTCTTCACCGATCCACAGTTGCTTGTGGCCCGGATCAATCCCGCTGACGCGGGTGTGGGTGCGCACCTGCGCCTTGAGCTGCTCGGCCATGGCGCCGGGCAGGGCCATGCTCAAGCCGTCGGCTTCTTTGTTTTTGCCAAAGCCGGTGGACAGCATCGGCTTGGAGTAGGAACGCCCATCATCGGACGTGATCAACAGCAGCGGTGTTTCGCTGTCCAGCTTGCGAAACTCCCGGGCCAGGTTATAGCCAGCCAGCCCAGTGCCAACGATCACAACAGGTGCGCTCATTCCAATATCCAGAGTCAATCAATTCAAAAACAGGGCGGATCAGCCGATTTCGATCATCTCGAAATCCATTTTGCCAACGCCGCAGTCCGGGCACAGCCAGTCTTCAGGGACGTCCTGCCACAGCGTACCGGGCGCAATACCGTCATCCGGCCAGCCATCGGCTTCGTTGTAAATCAGTCCACAAACAATGCATTGCCACTTTTTCATAGGGGTATTTCCTTTCGCTCAGGCGTGGGCGAGGGCACAGACTCTTATCAATCGGTTGTGTTACTCGCAAAATTCAGGCCGTTTGTACTGATCAACACCGACAGATGCAAGCCCGACGACTGCCTGATGGCACTCTGGCGCTCAAGCAAGGATCAGCGTGATAAGCTCGCCGGCCTCAATGGCTGCCAATTATGACCCACTGTGCCGCACATAACTTCTACGCTGGTCTCGCCTGTCTGGCTTGAGCAAAGCGAACTTCCTGCACCGCCTGACGTACAGACCCTCGACTGGTTGTTCGATCAAGGCTCCCTGACTCAACGTCTTACCTCACTTTCAGACGGCTCCTTCAGCGTGCTGCCGCTTTTCGAAGGCTGGCAGACACTGCGTGCCGATGAATGCACGGCCCTCGATTTGCCTGAAAACAGCCAGGGCTGGGTGCGCGAAGTGTATTTACGCGGCCATCAGCAACCGTGGGTATTTGCCCGCAGCGTCGCCGCTAAAAGCGTCCTGCAAGTAGGTGGCTTCGACATGGAAGCGCTGGGGGCGCGCTCATTGGGCGGCTTGCTGTTTAGCGATAACGCCTTTGAGCGCGGGCCGATGCAGGTGTGCCAATACCCGCGCGGCGGCTTGCCCGTGGCTGATCAGGCAGATGGCCTGTGGGCGAGACGCTCGCGTTTCTCGCGGGGCCCGTTGAGCGTGCTGGTGGCCGAAGTTTTTTTACCTAACCTGTGGGCCGCCCTGAGTGCCCGGTCGGAGAACAACTGATGTACGTGAGCCTGCTCAAATCACTTAATCGCTTGAACCCGCGCGCCTGGGACTTTATCCAACTGACCCGCATGGACAAGCCCATCGGCATTTACCTGCTGCTGTGGCCGACCCTGTGGGCATTGTGGATTGCCGCCAAGGGCGTGCCTTCGCCGGGTATCCTGCTGATTTTTGTGTTCGGCGTGATCCTGACCCGCTCAGCCGGTTGCGTGATCAACGACTTTGCCGACCGCAAGGTCGATGGCCACGTCAAACGTACCGAACAACGGCCATTGGTCAGCGGAAAAATCAGCAGCAAAGAAGCCTTGGTGTTTTTTGCGCTGCTCATGGGTATCAGCTTCCTGCTGGTGCTGTGCACCAACGCCACCACCGTATGGCTGTCATTCGGCGGCCTGGCCCTGGCGGCGAGCTACCCGTTCATGAAGCGCTACACCTACTACCCGCAAGTGGTGCTGGGCGCGGCGTTCTCGTGGGGCATGCCCATGGCCTTCACCGCCCAGACCGACAGCCTGCCAGCGGCGGCGTGGTTGCTGTACATCGCCAACCTGCTGTGGACCGTGGCCTACGACACCTACTACGCCATGACCGACCGCGACGACGACCTGAAAATCGGCGTTAAATCCACCGCCATCCTGTTTGGCGATGCCGACCGCGTGATCATCCTCGGTCTGCAAGGCCTGTCGCTGGGCTGCCTGCTGCTGGCCGGCGCGCAATTCGACCTCGGCGGCTGGTTCCACCTCGGCCTGCTGGTGGCTGCGGGCTGCTACCTGTGGGAGTTCTGGTACACCCGCAACCGCGAACCCCAGCGCTGCTTCCAGGCGTTCCTGCATAACCACTGGGCCGGATTGGCGATCTTCGTGGGCATCGTGCTGAATTACGCACTGAACTAACCCAACCCTCCTGTAGGAGCGAGCTTGCTCGCGATCTTTTGATCGTTTAAAAGATCGCGAGACAAGCTCGCTCCTACAGTTAACCCAGTGCAGGCCTGCAAATGCGGCTTGATAACAACCCTTTGCATATGTGTAGGTTAATTCATACAAAATAATTGGCAATGTACTACATAGTAAGACGTTGCGAATTACCGCACCTGCAATTATAAATAAATCACTCAAATAACATTTATAGATATCAATTTTTAGAAACAGCTATTGCGTCATGTCTATTTATTCAATTCGGCTATAACTCACCAACAAGTTCGAACACTAACCGTCGATACTTGAGCAAGGAGTCAGTATGTCGCACGATTTAAATAATATTTCCGGCGTCTGTAGTGTTCCGAGCAGCACTTCTATTAATTTGAAATACAAAGCAAAAATAGCATCAGTATCACCGGGGGAGCATCGACATAATTTTGAGTTATCCGAGCATTGTTTTTTAGGCATCAGCCTCGAAAACAGTCATTTCCAGCCCGAAAAACTGGCGAGCATTGTGCAATGGATTTCGCGGCGTTTTACCCAGTGCACTGTGCTGGTGGGAGACAGCATTCACCGCCTGACCCTCCAGTCTGTACATGACATGCATCCCTCTATAGCGCTGACCACAGCCCTGCAATTGGGTAAGCGTTTTGTCGGTGAAAGCCAGCCCGTATTTGAGCATTTTCGCGCGCTCACACAATTTCGCTTTATCACCTGCCAAGGGGTTCAGGCCCTGGCAAGTTATCAGCACTTGCATGCTCAACTCACGCACCTCTATCGAGCCGACGCCGCGTTCAGTCAGTCCGTCAAATGTTTCGCTGAGCACTACTTGCGTAAAAGGCTTGAAGCCTCAACCCCTGCGGAATGGGCACGCAAGGTCGGTTTTTCGACCGCGTACTTTCTTGAAGAATTTGCCATTTTTGCCTGCCTGCAGCAGCAGGGGCACAGCGTGATGATCTACCCCGGCTCGTTCAGCACCTTATCGGAGATAGCTCAGGGTCTACACCCCCAGGCTCCTGATGAACTCAAGGCGCTGACCATCGTTTCTTTGTGCCTCAAAGGACGATGAACATGCGCCACTCAACCAGGCCAACCTCAGCGGGCCAGCTCTATAGCGAGCTTTACCACAAACGTGTCGATACGCGCCCCGTGGGCACAACCGCTCAATTGGTCTGTGCCTGGATTGAAGGCGGCCGGTTGGGGTTTGCCAATGATCAGGATCGGCGGCAAGCGTTTGCCGACGGCGTTTTCTTACTGACTATCCCGGCAGAACTGGACATCACGGCCGCCGATCAATTCGCTAGCGAGTTTTACCGGGGAGATGCCAGCCCGTATGGGCATTTCAAAAACATTAGGGCCAACCAGTTTGACGATGAACTGCTGGGGTTCCATCAGCGCGTCGACCAGATTGAGCAGTTTTTGCTGGAACGCCGGTTTTGGAGTCGCTATTACCCAACTGAAATTACCCGGATAGCCGAGAAAATGACCGAAGTATCCCGGCTGATCCTGGGCGCCGCACTGGACTACGCCGGCATACCGAAACACCTCTGGCCTCAAGCCACTGGCTGTTGCTCACAAGGCGCTGGGGCTTATCACCTGACCTTCAACCATTACCGCGCGCAGTTACCAGAGGCGGGGTTGAGCTCGCACAAAGATGATGGTTTTTTGACAATTCTGCGCACCACTCAACCTGGACTTGAGGTAAACCGCCTTGATCGTTGGGAGTCAGTTAAATGTGCGCCTGATACATTCGTGATCAACTTCGGGCTGTCAATGGAGTGGTTAACGGCTCATTGCGATTCGCCAGTGGCTGCTATCTTGCATCGAGTAACGCACCAAGCCCAAGACCGCATTAGTTTTGGGCACTTCAGTTCCAGTAACTTTATACCCCATGACCACGGCATCTTTTCTTATTACCCAACACGGGGCCTGGAACGCATCTGTGATGCTCGAGAATTAATTAACAATAATGACCAGGAGATTTACCAAGGCACTGTCAATGCAGGAGGCGCGCAAAATGAAAACACACAAGACTAATATGCAGCATGCCATTATTTATCAAAACACTTTACTATTTAAAACGCCATTCACCTTACGCGCGGCCATAGAGCAAGGTTTATTTTTACTGCAAATCCCGGAGACGTTAAATCTTGAACCAGGCATAAAACTGTGCCGCGAGTTTTATTTACCCGCCACATCTTCCACCCGCTATCGCGGCTTCCGTCCTCAGACCGATATTTATTTCGATCGCGAACATTTTCAGACTGAACATCTGTTAGTCGATAAAACGCGCTGGGCCACACGCCTGCCAGGTGCCGTGGTGAAAATGGTGCTCGCAATGGACGCGCTTGGCCAGGTGATTCTTCAGTCAGCCTTGCGCGAACTTGGAGTGGCTCAGGCGCTATGGGCAACCGCCAGTGGTGGCGCAGTGACAGGCCTGGGCACCCATTGGTTTGCCGCGAGCCATTACCGTCCCGAACGCCATTTGCCGGGCTGTGCAGAACATCAGGACACCGGTTTTGTGACACTGCTGTACACCCGCCAATCAGGCCTTGAGGCATTCATCGACGGGGAGTGGCAGCCTATTGAGCCGGAACCTGGGTATTTTATTGTCAACTTCGGCGCGTGCCTTGAATTACTCAGTGCGCAACTGCCGCTTTCGGCTCGAGCCATTAAGCATCGCGTGCGCGAGTGCCCGGCGCTGCCGGGACAAGAAGACCGCTTCTCGTTTGCCACGTTCATCAATCCTCCCGCCAGCGCTGACCTCTACGAAGTGCAGCCTTTAGGCGAGTTGCGACGGCTGATGAGTGCTGAAGCATTCCTTCGTCGATTCAACGAGCGCACCTGGCAAGACCGGCATGCCTCATTCGGCATCCTCTCTGAACAGACTCAGGGCACGCCCAATGAATAAACAATGCCCGCCTTTTGCCGGACTCATTGCGCATCATCCAGGACCTTGCCCCGTGCGCGGGCATGGCGACGAGTTCCACATTGCAACGTCTGTGCAAGGCTTGCCCGCCACTGAGTACTTTAAGGTCAGCGGAATTCGTCACTGCGCTGAACAGTCAGGCGGCCTTTGCAGTTTCTGGATGGGCGAACAACTGGCGCTTTATCAGATGGACAATCGCGCGCTATTCAATGATGAAGACCTTGCGCCCTCAACCGATGCCAATCATGAGTTGTTCGGTGGCTTTTTGGGCTCACTGCACATCAGTGACCCATTGCGCTCGCAAAAACGTCGGGCAGTGGAGCATGTGCTCGGGAGTCAGCGTTTTATCGACAGCATAAAAGACGATATTCGTCGTTTGGCAGCCGTCTTTTTGTACCAATGCCCGCGCACTCCGATGTGCATGGAGAAATTGACCTTATTGTGGGTCAGTCAAGTTGATAGCTATCTACCAGGCATCCTGGACTGCACGATAAAAAGCCTGGACCAGTACCTGCAAGACGATCAGTTCAGGGACGTGGTCAGCGGATTCTTCGAACAGGCCTCCAAGGTCATCAGTCATGACGACAGGCTCGCGCTAGAGCAGCATGAAGCCTTGAAACCGTTCATCAAAGACCTGCTGCTCACCAACTTCGACGCCATTGAAAAAGCGCCCCTGACCAATCTGATCCTTGGCCATTTCGCCCTTTGGGCGCTGCCTTTTACCCGAAAAAACATTGAAAACCTGAGTACGGAGCGGGCTCTGGAGATCGGCACAATCATCATTGCAACCTATGACACTACGGCGCTTAGCCTGTTGTGGTCGCTGGCGTACATCGAGACCTCTGCCCAGGTTAAACGTGAGGTCCTGTTAGCGGCCTCAGACAGTTGCACTCAAGCACCAAACGTTATTGATCTGGCGGTCATGGAAGCGCTGCGTCTAGGAGGCTCCAACCCAACAGCGCTTTGGCGTCGGACGCTTAAGCCGTGCGAAATCGAACATGCAGGTCAGCGCGTGCTAGTCCCCGAGGACACCCAGTTGTGGCTGGACCGCTGGCAGGCCAATAGAGATCCTCACATTTTTACCCAGCCTGAAGCTTTCGATGTCACCCATATTCTGGCACTGCAAAAAAAGGACGACACAGCCCACACGCTCTGCACCTCACTGCTGGCGCGCAATCGCTATGACATCAACTCGTTCAGCATGCTCAACACCCGGCGCAACCCACGCAAATGCCCAGGCCGTCTGTTCTCAGTCAACATCCAGGGATTGTTGCTACGTGAGCTTTATGGCCGCTATGAGGTCAGCAGCGAAGGTATCGACCTCAGTCTGCGACGCCATTGCGCGATGCCCAAGCCCGCACAGCCAGGCGTATTGACCCTGCGTCCCAAACACTGTGGAGATCAGAGCGATGGTTAATCGCCACACTGCTACCTACCGGGACAGCCTGACATTGCCTTCACCGTTGCATCAGGCCCACGCACAGGCCATGTACCCGCCCTGTGCTCTGGAGCGGGCACGACTTGTGGGCACGAAATTGGTCTTCGATTCGCCCAATGGGTTTGCCCGTGGGCTTGAGCAAGGTTTCTTTTTGCTGAAAATGCCTCAAGGCTTGGTGTGTAAGGCCGCTGATCAATTTGCACAGCAGTTTTACCTGCCCCAAAACGGCTTTCTCGACATGGACGTGCCCGGGCTCTATCAGGGCTATTTCGACCGCCCCCACGATCAATGGGAAAACTTCTACATCGAGCGCGCCAATTGGCACTTGTTACCCCATTCGGTGGCGATACTGGGTACTCAAATGGCAGCCATCGGCATCAGTGTGCTGCGCAGCACCTTGACCCACCTCAAGCTCCCGGTCAGCGATTGGCCTTGCATTTCGTCAGGTCTTAGCGAAAACGGCGGGCATCAGATGCTGGCATTCAACCATTTTCGGTCGTCAAAAAAGGCTCGCGGCTGCAAATTTCACCGCGATTCGGGGTGGGTGACGGTACTTCGCTCTACCGAGCCCGGCTTATATGCGTGGATTAACGGGCAGATACGGGCGATTAACCCGGAACCAGGCTACTTCATCATCAATTTCGGCAGTTCCTTCGAGGTACTGACCGAAAGGCTTGAAACACCCGTCAGGGCCAATATTCACGGCGTTGCGCAACTCGAACCCCGTGAGCCAGGACGCGAAAGAACCTCATATGCGCTTTTTCTCGACTCGGCGCTCGACGGCACTATCTACCAATACCGTCGTGGCCGGGCTGTGGTGCTGCAAAGCGTGGCGGACTTTGCCGAGCAGGAAGTCGCACGTACCTACGACAGGACACACACGTTGTAACAACGGGCAAGGTTATCCACAGGCCCTGATATCCAAAGATGGACGCTTCAGTGGAGGTAGCATGAGCTTATCCGCAGCCGATCAACCCCGTGCGATAGCGTTGCCCCGAGCACGTTTGACCCACCACGGCTTGGCCTTCAGCAAGAGCACGCTTGAACAGGCACTGAGCCTTGGCGCATTTTTGCTGGAAATCCCGCAGGGTGTAGACCTGAACCCGGGCTTTGAGTTGTGCCGTAATTTTTATCAACCCCGGCTAGACACTCTGGATCGAATGCGCGGCCATCGTGAGCATGCCCACCCACGCTCAAAGTTAGGCTACGAAGATCGCCCCAATCAGGTCGAACAACTGCAAATCGAGAGCCATCTGTGGCACGAGTATTTTGCATTGCCTGTAACCCAGTTACTGGAGGCCATGAAAATCCTGACGGTACAGGTCTTGCGTCATTTGTTTGAGGCCTCAAAGGTGCGCAAGGAGCACTGGGCAACCATCACCGGAGCAACGCTGGACGAGACAAGCCTGTGTTACACGACCCTCAACCACTACCGTGCCTGTGTCAGAGGCACGCTGGGGATCGTCGAACACACTGACAGCGGTTTTATCACCTTGATCGCAGCCGATCAGCCAGGATTCGAAATCCTCCACAAAGGCGTGTGGCAAGCCGTTGCACTGGAGCCACGCTGTTTTATCGTCAACTTGGGCGACGCCTATCAAATCCTGACAGCCCATTTGCCCTTGCCTGGCCGGGCCGTTTTGCACCGCGTTATCGAAACCCGGCCCTCAGCGCAGGCGCCGGATCGGTCGTCATTTACGGTGTACATGGGGCCTGACTTTGATATGGACCTCTATCAATACAACCCATCGGGCGCCTTGGACAGGTATCAGTCATTCAGAGCCTTTTCAGTGCAAAAAGCGCAAGGAATGGGCTATGCCTTCCATTCCCGCGTGTAATCGCCCGTGGCAACAAGCCACGCTGACCAACCATGGTCTGCAATTTGATCAGGCCAATGGCATGCAACAGGCGCTGCTCGACGGTTTTTTCTTCGTTGAGCCCACCGCGCCAATTGACCTTGGGGCGGGAGATCGATTCGCCCGCCACTTTTATTTGCCCCCGCCTCCAAACGAGCAACGCGACTGCGCTTATCGCGGATTTAAAACCCAAACCGAAACCGAACTCGGCCCTCTTCAAGGGTATTTCTGCAGAGATGCAGATCAGACAGAACAATTCTTTTTACGCAGCACACATTGGCAACAGCTGTTTCCCCAAGCACTGTGCAGTTTGGCGCAACATCTTAAAGCCTTGGCCATCGAGGTGATGCTGGCCGTACTGAAGCATCTGGATATTCCACGCGCCCTTTGGCTCAAAGCCACAGGGCACTGCATGACCCAGGCGGGTACCCATACGTTAACGTTCAATCATTTTCGCCCCCACGTGAAAGCGCGTGGCTTGAACGTTCACAAAGACTCCGGCTGGGTCACGGTTTTGCGCTCACTGGAGCCTGGGCTTGAGGTTTTGCGCGAGGGTATCTGGTGCCCGATTGACCCCCGGCCCGGGTGTTTTATCGTCAACTTCGGATGCGCGATGGAAATCCTGACCCGACACACGGCCAGGCCCGTCGCAGCAGTCGCGCACAGGGTCGTGCAGCAGCGACCTGAACATGCCAAAGAGGACCGTTTTTCATACGCGTTGTTTCTCGACAGCAGCCTCGACAAACAGATGTGCGAAGGCCTTTACACCTATAAGCCAGAGCACGGCCTCGAGTTAGTGGCCGACTTTGAGCAGTTCCTCACTTCTATTCTTGACCAGACGTACCAACCCCATTCAGTGGGCCTTTATTGAACGCCAAACCGCAGGTGGCCATGAAATCTACTTCTGAACGGTCCCAACGTCTGGCATTACTGGCCTTTTCATCGGGGATTTTTTGTATTCAGCTGGATGCGTTTGCATTGAATTTGGCGCTGCTGCCCATCGCCCATGATTTTGCGGCGTCGGTTGCACACGTTAAGTGGGTGGTGAGTGGTTATTTACTCTGCGTCGGTACGTTGATGCTGGCTGCCGGCCGCTTGAGTGATGGTATTGGCCATCGCCGTATGTTGCGCACAGGGCTGTCGCTGTTCGGCTTGGCGTCATTACTGTGTGCCGTTACGCCGACACTGAACGGGCTAATTGCTGCGCGTATGCTTCAGGGCATCGGCGCCGCCTGCATCATGCCCTCGGGCCTCGCACTGTTGAGCCATGTGTACCCCAGTGCACGTCGCGGTCGGGCAATGGGTTTGGCGTTAGGGCTTGGGGCCATCGCCACGGTGATTGGCCCTTTTATAGGGGCTGCAATGAGCCAATGGCTCAGTTGGCGGTTTATTTTCTGGATCAATGTGCCCGTGGTGCTGTTCGCACTCGGGTGTTGCTGGCCAATAGCCGAGCAACACCTGCCAGGCGAGCGCGCAGCCGTGGATGGGCTGGGGTTGCTGTTGGTCAGTGTAGGGCTGGTCGCCTTCGGCTTCTTGCTGGATGAACTGGGCACTCGCGCATGGGCAAGCCCGCAAACGGTCTTGATCGTCAGCGCACTGGTGCTCAGTTTCAGTCTGTTCGCCTGGCGCGAAAAACACGCCGTCACCCCTCTGATCGCGACCTGTCTGTTTCGCAATGCACCGTACTGGATGCTGACGTTAGACGGGGCCGTGGTGAATACCTCAACGGTGGTGCATCTGTTTGTGGTGCCGTTGTCGTTGCAAAGCGTGTGGGGGTTGAGCCCCTTGCAAGCAGGTATCGCATTCCTTGGCTCGGCGGTGCTTCTGGCCTGCGGTGGGCCCATTGCTGGCCGCATCCCGTCATCTGACGCAGTGAGAGCGATGGCTACCTGCTTGTGCGCCAGCGCGGCGTTACTGCTGGGCGCTGCGTTTGCACAAAGCGAATGGCTCTATCTGCTGCTGGTCACCTTGTGTGGAGGATTTCTAGGGGTCGCCAATGCGCTGACCTTAATCGCGACGCAAGCTGTTGTGGGTGAGCACGTAGCGGGTGTGGCCAGCGGCCTGACCAAAACCATCATCACCTTGGCGGCAGGCTTCGGTGTCATTCTCGCTGGACGCAGCACGGGCGAAATGCTGGACATTCAGGGGGTATTTACCAGCCTCGCCCTTTGTTGTTTCGTTGCCAGCTTGATGCTGTGGGCAGGGCAGCGGTATTGGAGTGGGCACACAGGTCAGCAGCCTGTGGATAAGTTAACTGGCCGGTAGCTCAGCGGGTAGAGCGCACTCTTGATAAGGGTGAGGTGGAAGGTTCGAGCCCTTCCCGGCCAATCATTGCTTTCAACGCTGCATGGGCAGTGACTGCTTCGACGACCACGGGCAGTAACACCCCACCGCCAGGGTGTGGGTGGCATTGACGCTACGGCCTTGGGTCAAGGCTTGCAGCACGGGTTCGATGAAGCTGTTGCTGGCGTTGCAGGTGGCGCCTTCGCTGTAGGGGCCGAAGTAGGCCAGTTGGCCGCTGCGGTCCCAGATGGCAACAGCCGGGCTGACGCTCAAGTGTTCGGCGCCGGGCAGGGTGGTCAGGGGCTTGATCGCACCCAGGCTGGCAGGCAACTGGCCCTGGCTGCCGGGCTTTTGGACGGCATAAAATTCAACGCCCTGCGGCACGTAGGTCGCCAGCAGCTCGCTCAGGTGTTGCTGGTTGCCGACATTGCACGGGCAGGCCGGGTCCCAGAAGTGCACCACGCGAATCGGCCCCGCGCCCGAGAGGTCTGCGGGCAGGGCCAGCACATCCCCGGCAAACAAAACGGTCTGGTCGTTGAACGCACGGATGTAACGCCCCTCAAACCAGTGATAAGCGGCCCACACACCCACGGCGCAGGTCAGCACCAGCAGCCAGGCAAGCCAGGTTTTAAGGGTCGGTACGGGCATGCTGAATGTTCCTGAAAGGGCGCGTAGCTTGCCATGCTTAAACTGACAGCAGAATATCGTCAGCTATAAAGACTGTTCTGCCTTCATGCCTTTCTGTTTGGAACCCCTATGTCTGTCGCGTTTTCCCCCGAGTCCTTGCGCCCCCATTTACAACCGTTGGTCGCAGGTCAGCCTTTATCGAGTGAGGATCTGGCATACCAGCATTTTTACGGGCTGGACTTTGCGCAGCGCGCAGCACCGGTCCGTCGCCAGTTGGGGCGCTTCAGTGCCGCAGGCTACGATTTGGTCAGCCAGGTGTGGTGGCCTGAGTCCACACCCAAAGCCACGCTCTTTGTGATCCACGGTTTTTACGATCACATGGGGCTGTATCGGCATGTGATCGAGTGGGGGTTGAACCACGGTTTTGTGGTCATTGCCTGCGATTTGCCGGGCCACGGCCTGTCGAGTGGTGAGCGCGCCAGCATCGGCGACTTTTATCAGTACCAGGAGGCGCTGCAAGGCTTGTTTATCGAAGCCCAGTCGCTGAACCTGCCGCAACCCTGGCACTTGATCGGGCAGAGCACCGGCGGTGCCGTGGTGCTGGACCATCTGCTGCATCACGGCGAGCAAAGCCCGGCCCAGGGCCAGGCCATCTTGCTGGCCCCGCTGGTGCGACCCAAAGACTGGCAGTGGTCCAAGTTCAGCTATTACCTGCTCAGGCCCTTTGTTAAAGGCATTGAGCGGCGCTTCAGCGAGAACACCAATGACCCGGACTTCATGCCGTTTTTGCAGGCTGATCCGCTACAGCCCGTGCGTCTGCCCACCGCCTGGGTCGGCGCCATGGCGCGCTGGATCCCTCGTGTCGAGGCCTTGCCGCCGAGCGCCCGCCAGCCCTTGGTGATTCAGGGCCAGGCGGATAAAACTGTTGATTGGGAGCACAACCTCAAAGTGCTGGACGCCAAGTTCAATCACCCGCAGGTGCTGCTGATTCCCCAGGCCCGTCACCACTTGGCCAATGAAACCGCCGACATTCGGGCGCAGTACTTTGCGTTTCTGGATCAGCATTTTTGACCCAAAACCCCTGTAGGAGCGAGCTTGCCTCGCGATCTTTTGACCGTTAAAAGATCGCGAGGCACGCTCGCTCCTACAGCCTCAATCCGGGATCGGCAGGTTCAGGCTTTCTTTGACTTCTTCCATCACGATGTAGCTCTTGGACTCTCGCACATGGGGCAGCTTGAGCAAAATGTCGCCCAGCAGTTTTCGGTACGAGGCCATCTCGCTGATCCGCGCCTTGACCAAATAGTCGAAGTCACCGGACACCAGGTGGCACTCCAGCACGTGGGGCAGTTTCAGAACGGCGCGTCGGAATTCTTCAAAGGTGTCGCCAGATTTGTAGTCGAGGCTGATTTCGACAAACACCAGCAAACTGCCCTGCAAGTGCTGCGGGTTGAGCCGGGCGTTGTAGCCCATGATGATCCCTTCGCGCTCCAGCCTGCGTACGCGCTCGGTGCAGGGCGTGGTCGACAGCCCGACTTTCTCGCCCAGCTCGGTAAACGAGATGCGCCCGTCGGCCTGCAGAATGCGCAAAATATTGCGGTCGATCTTGTCTAATTCACGCTTTGTTTGGTGATTTGTACGCATAGGAGATTCTCCTTTGTCAAAAGCGTTTTGGCCGAGAATTGTCGCCAAATATAGCTGGTTATACAGTGAAACTCACTGGCTAAAGCTTCTTATACTGCGCGCATCTTCGCTTTGAATAATAAACGTCTGCGGCGGGCCGCGATGAGGGATAAAAATATGCGCGTTATGGTATTGGGTGGCGGCGTGATTGGCACAGCCAGCGCCTATTATCTGGCCCGAGCCGGGTTCGACGTGGTCGTGGTAGACCGTCAGCCTGCCGTGGCAATGGAAACCAGCTTTGCCAACGCCGGCCAGGTTTCGCCTGGCTATGCCTCACCGTGGGCCGCGCCAGGCGTGCCGCTCAAAGCCATCAAGTGGCTGATGGAGCGCCACGCACCGTTGGCGATCAAGGCTACTGGCGACATCGACCAATACCTGTGGATGGCGCAGATGCTGCGCAACTGCACCGCCAGCCGTTATGCCGTGAACAAAGAGCGCATGGTGCGTCTGTCCGAGTACAGCCGTGACTGCCTCGATGAACTGCGCGCAGAAACCGGCATTGCCTACGAGGCCCGCAACCTCGGTACCACGCAACTGTTCCGCACCCAAGCGCAACTGGACGGCGCGGCCAAAGACATCGCCGTACTCAAAGAGTCGGGCGTGCCGTTTGAGCTGCTCGACCGTGAAGGCATCGCCCGAGTTGAACCGGCGCTGGCCAGCGTCACCAACATTCTGTCCGGCGCCTTGCGCCTGCCGAATGACCAAACTGGCGACTGCCAGATGTTTACCACCCGCCTGGCTGAAATGGCCATTCAACTGGGTGTCGAATTCCGCTTTGGCCAGGACATTCAGCGCCTGGACTACGCAGGCGATCGCATCAATGGCGTGATGATCGACGGCAAGCTCGAAACCGCTGACCGCTACGTGCTGGCCCTGGGCAGCTACTCGCCACAAATGCTCAAGCCGCTGGGCATCAAGGCGCCGGTTTACCCGCTCAAGGGTTACTCGCTGACCATCCCGATCACCAACCCGGCCATGGCCCCGACCTCGACCATTCTGGATGAAACCTTCAAGATCGCGATCACCCGTTTCGACAACCGCATTCGCGTCGGCGGCATGGCGGAAATCGCCGGGTTTGACCTGTCGCTGAAGCCACAACGGCGCGAAACCCTGGAACTGTGCGTCAACGATCTTTACCCTCAGGGCGGCGACTTGAGCAAGGCCAGTTTCTGGACCGGCCTGCGTCCAGCTACCCCGGACGGCACACCGATTGTGGGCGCGACCCCGTTCAAAAATCTGTTCCTAAACACCGGTCATGGCACACTCGGCTGGACCATGGCGTGCGGCTCTGGTCGCTTCCTCGCTGACGTGATGGCCAAAAAGACCCCACAAATCAGCGCCGAAGGCCTCGATATTTCTCGTTACGGCAACCACCAGGAGACTGCAAAACATGGCAATCCAGCGCCAGCTCACCAATAACCGCATGAGCCAGATCGTGGCTCATAACGGCACCGTTTACCTGTCCGGCCAAGTCGGCGACGACATGAACGCCGGGGTTGAGCAGCAGACCCGCGAAACCCTGAAAAACATCGAGCATTTGCTGGACCTGGCGGGCACCGACAAAAATCACATTCTGTCGGTGACCATCTACCTCAAAGACATTGATGCCGACTTCGCAGGCATGAACAGTGTGTGGGATGAGTGGCTGCCAAAAGGCGCGCAACCGGCCCGCGCCACCGTTGAAGCCAAACTGTGCGAACCCGAGATTCTGGTGGAGTTGTCGGTGGTGGCCGCACTGCCATAACGTCACCGTCGCCAAGCAAAGTCCCTCTTGCGGTGCGGTACGCGGTTAACGCTGCGGTACGCACCGCTTTTTTATTCAACTGCCGTTAGAAGCCTGCCGCCATGCGCCCAGCCCGTGCCCTGATCGACCTTCAAGCCCTGCGACATAACTACCAACTGGCCCGTGAAGTGACGGGGGCCAAAGCCCTCGCGGTGATCAAGGCCGATGCCTACGGCCACGGCGCCGTGCGTTGCGCCCAAGCCCTGGAAGCCGACGCCGATGGTTTCGCGGTGGCCTGTATCGAAGAAGCACTGGAATTGCGCGACGCCGGTATTCGCGCGCCGATTCTGCTGCTCGAAGGTTTTTTTGAAGCCGATGAACTGCCGCTGATCGTCGAACATGATTTTTGGTGCGTCGTGCATTCGCTGTGGCAACTCGATGCTATCGAGCAGGCCACACTGGCCAAGCCGATTCAGGTATGGCTCAAGCTCGACACCGGCATGCACCGCGTCGGCCTGCACCCTAGTGAGTACAAAAACGCTTACCAGCGCCTGCAAGCCAGCGGCAAAGTCGCAAAAATCGTGCTGATGAGCCACTTCGCCCGCGCCGATGAACTGGACAGCCTGCGCAGCGTCGAGCAGGTGGCGGTGTTCCTGGCGGCCCGTGACGACTTGTCTGCTGAAGTCAGCTTGCGCAATTCGCCTGCCATTCTGGGCTGGCCAAGCGTGCCGAGCGACTGGGTGCGCCCCGGCCTGATGCTCTACGGCGCCACCCCCTTTGAACAGGACCATCCATTGGCCGCACGCCTGCAACCGGTGATGACCGTGGAGTCCAAAGTCATTTGCGTACGCGAACTGCCCGCCGGTGAACCGGTGGGCTATGGCGCAAAATTCATCACCCCGAAACCGATGCGCATCGGCGTCGTCGCCATGGGTTATGCCGACGGCTACCCGCGTCATGCACCCACCGGCACGCCGGTACTGGTGGCGGGCCAGCGCAGCCAATTGCTCGGCCGCGTGTCGATGGACATGCTGTGCATCGACCTCACGGATGTGCCCGACGCCGGTCTGGGTTCGACCGTTGAGTTGTGGGGCAAAAACATCCTTGCCAGCGAACTCGCGGAAAAAGCTGAAACCATTCCCTACCAAATTTTTTGCAACCTGAAACGCGTGCCACGGCTCTATTCCGGGAGCTGATGGGTTGTATGCAAAATGCAGGGCCGACCGGGCTCTCAGGTTTCAAGTCAAAGTGTTGTAAATACTGAACACTATCGCCATGATGGCGCCATCTTGACCTGAATCTGATCCCTGGAGGCTCCTGCATTGGACGTCGGTGAACGACTGCAATCCATCCGCAAAATCAAAGGTTTGTCACAGCGCGAGCTTGCCAAGCGCGCCGGCGTGACCAACAGCACCATTTCGATGATCGAAAAGAACAGCGTGAGCCCGTCCATAAGCTCCCTGAGAAAAGTGCTGAGTGGCATTCCCATGTCTATGGTGGAGTTTTTTTCCGAAGAGATCCTTCAGGAAAAACCGACTCAGATTGTCTACAAAGCCAATGAGCTGATCGACATCTCAGATGGTGCAGTGACCATGAAACTGGTCGGCCGGGCGCATCCGAGCCGGGCCATTGCCTTTCTCAACGAAATTTATCCACCGGGCGCTGACACCGGGGATGAAATGCTGACCCACGAAGGCGAAGAAACCGGGATCCTCGTCGAGGGCCGCCTGGAATTAACCGTCGGTCTGGAGACGTTCGTGCTGGAAGCCGGTGACAGCTACTACTTCGAGAGCTCGAAACCGCACCGTTTCCGTAACCCGTTCGACGTAGCGGCGCGACTAATCAGCGCAGCCACCCCCGCGAACTTCTAAGCAAAGCGGCGCCCTGCACAGCTCTGGCGGCGCCCGCGACGTTCATCGGCCATGCCTATTCCCCTTCTAAAATTAGGGTTGTTTCAGTGCGTCTGGCTAATCGGTATACTTTCGCCGCCTGCAAAACCGTGGTTGTGGGCGTGAATAGCCACCATTGAGGGTGTACGCGTGAACCTAATTATGAAAATGCTGGCCGTACCAGCAACAGTACTGGCCCTTTGGGCTGCCAACGCCCAGGCCACAACGTCGGCTGACGAGATCGCAAAACGCCTGGAGCCTGTGGGTAAAGTCTGCATTCAGGGCCAGGAATGTGCCGCAGGTGGAGGTGGAGGTGGCGCCGCCGCAGCCGCGAGCGGGGGCGGCATGAGCCCCGATGACGTGATTGCCAAGCACTGCACCGCCTGCCACAGCATCGGCTTGCTGGAAGCGCCAAAAATCGGCGACACCGCTGCCTGGAAAGCCCGCGCCGACAAAGAAGGGGGCCTGGATGGCCTCTTGGCCAAGGCAATCACCGGGCTCAACGCCATGCCACCAAAAGGCACCTGCGGCGAATGCAGCGACGCCGAGCTTAAAGCCGCGATCCAGAAAATGTCCGGCCTGTAACTCCCCGCCGTCTCTTACCTCGCGATGTTTTGATGGTTTAAAAGATCGCGAGGCAAGCTCGCTCCTACAGTTTGAAACCGTTTGCGCCTTGCTCTTTGCAACCAACTCCGGTCACTCTCGGTCTATTCGCTAGACACGCAAGTTCCTGGAGGATCCGATGGTGCAATCCTGTTCGATCGAGCGCGCAGTCGATGAAGCACTGGCTCGGCTGCCCACCCACATCCACCTGGGCTTGCCCCTGGGCCTGGGCAAAGCCAATCGCTTTGTGAACGCGCTTTATCAGCGAATCAAGCAACTGCCCGAACGCCAACTAACGATCTACACCGCCTTGAGCCTGGGCCGCCCGGCGCTAGGTGACGGCTTGCAAAAACGCTTTCTGCAACCGTTCGTAGAGCGCGTGTTTGGCGACTATATCGAGCTGGATTACCTCGCCGACCTGCACCGCGACAGCCTGCCGCCCAACATCAACGTCGAGCAGTTTTTCATGCAGCCGGGCAGTCTGCTCAACAGCCCGCCGGCGCAACAGGATTACGTCAGCAGCAACTACAGCCACGCCGCCCGCGACATCAACGCCAACGGCTTGAATCTGGTGGCGCAACTGGTGGCCCGCAACCCGCAGGCCCCGGATCGCCTGAGCCTGAGCTGCAACCCGGACATCACCCTCGACCTGCTGCCGATGATCGCCAAGCGCCGCGAAGCGGGCGAAACCATCCTGCTGCTCGGCCAAGTCCACAGTGACCTGCCCTACATGCCCGGCGACTCAGAACTCGATGCAGACGCTTTCGACCTGCTGATCGACGAAGAAGAGCGCACCACGCTGTTTTCCACGCCCAGCATGCCGGTCAACCTGCAAGACCACTTTATTGGCCACCATGCCAGCACCTTGATCCGTGACGGCGGCACCCTGCAAATCGGCATCGGCTCCATGGGTGATGCGCTGACCGCCTCGCTGCTCGCACGCCAGGCGGACAGCGAAGGCTACCGCGCCTTGCTTAACGATATGGACATCAGCCCGTGGCGCAGCCTGATTGAGCGCGAGGGCGGTATAGAACCCTTTGCCCAGGGCCTGTATGGCTGCAGCGAAATGTTTGTGCACGGGATGATGGTGCTGGTCGACGCAGGTATTGTGCGGCGCAAGGTGTACCCCGATATCGAACGCCAGACCCAAGCCAACGCCGGCACCCTCGACGAAAGCCTGCACACCGATGGCATCAGCGTGCACGGCGGTTTTCTGCTGGGGCCGCAGGATTTTTACCAGCGCTTAAACGAACTGCCCCACAGCAAGCGCGCCGAATTCAACATGACCGCCATCAGCTACATCAACGAGCTGTATGGCCAAGAGGCCTTGAAGCGCCTGCAACGCCGCGATGCGCGCTTTGTGAACAGCGCGTTCACCGCGACCTTGCTGGGCGCCGGGGTGGCGGATCAGTTGCAAGACGGGCGTGTGCTCAGCGGAGTAGGGGGGCAATACAACTTTGTCGCGCAGGCCCATGCGCTGCACGATGCACGCTCGGTAATCATCCTGCGCAGTTGGCGCGAGTCGGGCGGCGATGTCAGCTCCAACATCGTCTGGGAATACGGCCACTGTACGATCCCGCGCCATTTGCGCGACATCGTGGTCACCGAGTACGGCATTGCTGATTTGCGCGGCAAAACCGACCGGCACGTGATCGAGGCGCTGCTCAACATCACCGACTCACGTTTCCAGACCGAACTGATCGCCCAGGCACAGCAGGTGGGCAAGCTACCCAAAGACTTTCAACTGCAACCGCGCTTTGCCGACAACAGCCCGGAACGCTTGCAGGCGATTGCTGCCCGCCATCCGCACTTATTCCCGGAGTACCCGCTGGGCAGCGATTTCAGCGCCCAGGAGCAAGACTTACTGCGCGCCTTGAACTGGCTCAAAAGCAAATTCAAGCTCACACAGCTCTACCAACTCGGCAAGGCCACCCTTGAAGCCCCGTCGCCGCAGGCGTTCCCCGACCATCTGGCGCGCATGCAACTCACAGACCCGGACGGGCTGCGCGAAGAGGTGTATCAGCGCGTGCTGCTGGCGGGGTTGCAGGCAACGGCGAGATAACCGTGGGAGCGGGCTTGCTCGCGATCGCATCGCCGCGATGAATCAGATGCACCGCGTGTGTAGCATCGCGAGCAAGCCCGCTCCCACAGTGCCTTTACTCGATAAACGTCACTTGGCCGTCGGCCAGGGATTTAACCCGTGCCAGGGACTCAACGCGGTAGCCCTGCGAGTCCAGCTCGGCACGGCCGCCCTGGAACGACTTCTCGATCACGATGCCCAGACCAGCCACGGTGGCGCCGGCTTGCTTGATGATCGAAATCAGCGCCTGGGACGCTTTGCCGTTCGCCAGGAAGTCATCGATGACCAGCACGCGGTCGGTGCTTTTCAGGTGACGCGGCGAGATGGCCACGGTGCTTTCAGTTTGCTTGGTGAACGAGTACACCGTCGCAGTCAGCAGGTTTTCAGTCAGGGTCAGGGACTGGTGCTTGCGTGCAAAGATCACCGGAACGCCCAGGTTCAGGCCGGTCATCACCGCCGGGGCAATGCCCGAGGCTTCGATGGTCACGATCTTGGTGATGCCCGCATCAGCGAACAAACGCGCGAACTCATCGCCGATTTCTCTCATCAGCTGTGGATCGATCTGGTGGTTCAAAAAGGCATCAACCTTCAAAACCTGATCGGAAAGCACGATGCCTTCTTCGCGAATTTTCTTGTGCAGTGCTTCCAACGTAACGTCCTCAAATAGCGCCTATGCGCTGAAGGTAGAGTAAAAAGTAGTCGATTTTAGCGTTTTAACATCGCGCGTATATCGGCCAATGCCGTATTTCCGCGAACCGCTTTCACTTCGGTGGGGGTGTCGTCATTGCCTTCCCAGGCCAGATCGTCCGGCGGCAACTCATCGAGGAAGCGGCTCGGCGCACAATCAATGATTTCGCCGTACTGCTTGCGCTTGGCTGCAAAGGTAAACGCCAGCGTCTGACGGGCGCGGGTAATACCCACGTAGGCCAGTCGGCGTTCTTCCTCGATGGTGTCGGCTTCGATGCTGGAACGGTGCGGCAGGATCTCTTCTTCCATGCCCATGATGAACACGTAGGGGAATTCCAGACCTTTGGAAGCGTGCAGCGTCATCATCTGCACGCCTTCGGCGCCGTCTTCCTCTTCTTGCTGGCGCTCGAGCATGTCGCGCAACACCAGCTTGCCGATGGCTTCTTCGACGGTCATGGCGCCGTCTTCGTCTTTCTCAAGGGTGTTTTTCAACGCCTCGACCAAAAACCAGACGTTGGACATGCGGTAATCCGCAGCCTTTTCGCTGGAGCTGTTGGTGCGCAGCCAGTTCTCGTAGTCGATGTCCATGATCATGCTGCGCAGCGCGGCAATCGGGTCTTCGCCCGCGCATTGTTCACGCACGCGGTCCATGAACCGTTTAAAACGGGCCAGGCGGTCGGTGAACCGGCTGTCCAGATGCTCGCCCAGACCGATTTCATCGGTGGCCGCGTACATCGAGATTTTGCGCTCGGTGGCGTAATTACCGAGTTTTTCCAGCGTAGTCGAGCCGATCTCACGCCGTGGGACGTTGATCACCCGCAAGAAGGCGTTGTCGTCGTCCGGGTTTACAATCAGCCGGAAGTAGGCCATCAGGTCTTTCACCTCCTGACGCCCGAAGAAGCTGTTACCGCCTGACAGGCGGTAAGGGATCTGGTGGTGCTGCAACTTCAGCTCAATCAGTTTTGCCTGATAGTTGCCGCGATACAGAATCGCAAAATCGCTGTAAGGCCGGTCTGTGCGCAGGTGCAGGGTCAAAATCTCGACCGCCACGCGCTCGGCTTCGGCGTCTTCGTTGCGGCAACGAATCACGCGAATTTCATCGCCGTGGCCCATCTCACTCCACAGCTGCTTCTCGAAGGCGTGCGGGTTGTTCGAAATCAGCACGTTGGCGCAGCGCAGAATACGGCTGGTGGAGCGATAGTTTTGCTCCAGCATCACCACTTTCAGGGACGGGTAATCGTCCTTGAGCAGCATCAGGTTTTCCGGGCGGGCGCCGCGCCAAGCGTAGATCGACTGGTCATCATCGCCTACCACAGTGAACTGGTTGCGGCTGCCGATCAGGTACTTGACCAGCAAATACTGGCTGGCGTTGGTGTCCTGGTATTCGTCTACCAGCAGGTAGCGCACTTTGTTCTGCCACTTTTCGAGGATGTCGGCATGCTCTTCAAAGAGCTTTACCGGCAGCAGGATCAGGTCGTCAAAGTCCACCGCGTTGTAGGCTTTGAGCGTGCGCTGGTAGTGGGTGTAGACGATGGCCGCCGTCTGTTCCTTGGGGTTGCGCGCATTTTCCAAGGCTTGAGGCGGCAGGATCAGGTCGTTTTTCCACGAGCCGATCATGTTCTTGATTTCGTCGACCCCGTCATCACCCGAGTATTCCTTTTGCATGATGTCGGTCATCAGCGCCTTGACGTCGGCCTCGTCAAAGATCGAAAAGCCCGGTTTGTACCCCAGCCGCGCGTGCTCCTTGCGGATGATGTTCAGCCCCAGGTTGTGGAACGTGCTGACCGTCAGGCCTCGGCCCTCACCTTTTTTGAGCAGCGTGCCCACGCGCTCCTTCATCTCGCGCGCCGCCTTGTTGGTAAAGGTCATGGCGACGATGTACTGGGCACGGATGCCGCAGTTCTGAATAAGGTGCGCGATTTTTCGGGTAATCACGCTGGTTTTGCCGGAGCCTGCACCGGCGAGCACCAAAAGAGGGCCGCCGACGTAGCTCACGGCTTCTTGCTGCCGGGGATTGAGTCGGGACATGACGAAATTAAAGATCGCTTGCAAAAAGGGCGGGCATTTTAACAGGCTGAGCAGATATTGCTGCCACTCTGCGACAGTGTGACGTAGCCCTCTATCTAAATTTGCCGCTTTTGCTACTTTGCCGCAGGATACCTGACCGATTAAGTCAGTCGTTCGATAAGCGTTTGCTGGGTGTATTTGATAACGGGTGTCATTTGCCATTACGTAATGGCACGTCATAATGCCCATCGCCTGAATTTATGCAGAGTCTAGGGAGCTAGCTTGTCTACGCCTGTCGAACCCTTGCGTTTGCTGCTACTGGCCAAAGAGCCGACTTGGGCAGCGTTATTGCGCGAGTGTCTGGCGCTTATGGGAAACGCGGCCCAGTTGATGTGTGCCCCGAACTGGGAGTCGGTCAGCTTCCTGTTCGAAAACACGCAAAACGCGGTGCTCCTCACCACCCCAGCCCTGCAACCTGCGGCAGGTCGATGTCGTTTATCCACAGTTTTGTTACTGGAAGCCGAGCCCGACACCCCGCCGCAGGGTGTCAGCGACTGGTGGGTCCGCCCAACGTTGACCACCGATGTGCTGCGTCGCAGCCTGCGCCACGTGCAGGAACGCGGCATCCTCGAACAGACGCTGCACCGACTGGCCAAAGAAGACCCCCTGACTGGTATCGCCAACCGACAGGGCTTTCAAACGCTGCTCGCCGTGCGGCTGGCTGAAAATGATGGCCACGGCCTCGCGCTGGGGCATCTGGACCTCGATAACTTTCGCCATGCCAACGACGCCTTGGGGCATCAGGCCGGCGACCGTCTGATCCTGCAAGTGGTGGCGCGCCTTAAAAGCCGGCTCGAAGCGTGCGATCAACTGGCCCGTCTGGGCAGCGACGAATTCGCCTTGCTGATCGACACCCGCCGTGCCCCTGAGCGCGCGGCCTGGATGGCCGAGCGCATTACCGAAGTGATGGCCGAGTCTTACTGGATCGACGGCGAAAGCCTGTTGATCGGCTGCAGCCTGGGCATCGCCCATGCCCGCGCCAACGCGGGTGCCGACCCGTTGATGTGGCACGCGCACATCGCCATGCAGCAGGCCAAAAGCACCCAGGGCTGCACGTATCACGTGTTCGATGAACGCATTAACCGCAACGCCCGCAGCCTTGCGGATCTCGAAAGCGAGTTGCGCCGCGCCTTGCGCCGTGACGAACTGGAATTGCACTACCAGCCGCGCCTGGACCTGGACACCGGCCATATTGTCGGGCTCGAAGCCTTGGTGCGCTGGCGTCATGGCGATCGCGGCCTGCTGGCGCCCAGCGAATTCGTGCCATTAGCCGAGCAGAGCGGGCTGATTGTACCGCTGGGTTACTGGGTTATTTCGCGCGCGCTGCGCGACATGCAAGTGCTGCGTGAAAACGGTTGGTCGGCCTTGCACATGGCCATCAACTTGTCGTTTCGCCAATTCCAAGACAGCAAACTGCTGATCACCCTCAGCCGCTTGATCGCCGAGCACGGAATCGACGCCCGCTGGTTGGAATTCGAACTGACCGAAACTGCCGTCATGCGTCGCAGCGACATGGTCAAGCAGACCATGGACGCCTTGGGACGGCTGGGCGTGCGCTTTTCACTGGATGACTTCGGCACCGGCTTCTCATCGTTTGTGCACCTCAACAGCCTGCCGATTGCCCTGCTAAAGATCGACAAAAGCTTTGTCGGCGGCATGGAAGACCGCGAAGAAAACCGCAAACTGGTCCACGCCATGCTCAACCTGGCGCAGAACCTCAACCTGCAAGTGGTCGCCGAAGGCGTAGAAACCCGCGCGCAACTGGCACTTTTGCGCGAATTTGGCTGCGATCAAGTGCAAGGCTTCCTGATCAGCAAACCGCTGCCGATGCCTGAACTGATCCCGTTTTTGACGGCGGCCCACACCGCCTCGGCGTCGAAGGCAGCCCTGTAGGAGCGAGCTTGCCTCGCGATCTTTTAAGCGATCAAAAGATCGCGAGGCAAGCTCGCTCCTACGGTCAGGCCGCGCTGCGCTTGAGCATGCGCCGCATCTTCCATTCGAAGGCCAAGGTCAGGCCCACCGAGGCAAACGCCAGGCCCATTGCCAAGCCCCACCACACACCTGTCGGGCCCCAGCCGAAGGTAAAGGCCATCAGCCAGGCGGTCGGGGCGCCGATCACCCAGTAGCAAAACAGGCCAACCAAGAAGGTGGTCTTGGCATCCTTGAGCCCACGGATCGCGCCCATGGCGATGGTTTGCGTGCCATCAAACAATTCAAACCAGGCCGCCACTGCCAGCAGGCTGACCGCCAGTTCAAAGACGGGCCGGAAGGCCGGGTCGCTGTGGTCCAGAAACAGGCCGATCAACTCGTTCGGCCAGAACCAGAACACCGCCGAAAACCCCAGCATCACCGCAGCACCAAAGCCAATGCCAACCCGGCCCGCCAGACGTGCACGCAGCAAATCCGCAGCGCCATAGTGCTGGCCGATGCGCATGGTGATCGCGTAAGACATCCCGGCCGGCACCATGAATGCCACCGAGACGATCTGCAAAGCGATCTGGTGAGCCGCCAATTGCGTACTGCCCATGGTGCCCATGCACAGCGCCGCGAAGGCAAACAGCCCGACCTCAACCGCGTAGGTGCCGCCAATCGGCAGGCCGAGGCGCCACAGTTCGCGCAGGTAAGTCAGATTGATCCGCGACAGGCCTTGGCGAATCGGATACGCGTCGTAGGCCGGGTGACGGCTGATATGCCAGGCCAGGCCCAGCGCCATGCAGGTGGCGACAATTGCCGTGACCAGACCAATGCCCATCAGGCCCAGCTTGGGCAGGCCGAACATCCCGGTAATCAGCGCGTAATTGAGCAAGAAGTTGGCCACGGTGCCGATCAGACTGATGACCATCACCGGCGTCGCCCGCCCCATGGCGCTGGTAAAGCCGCGCAAGGCCATGAAGGTCATGTAGCCGGGCAAGGCCAGCGGCAGCAGGAGCAAAAATTGCCCGGCGGCCTCAACGTTGGTCGGGGTCTGACCAAACAGCAGCAACAGCGGCTTGATGTTCCATAACATCAGCGCACCGACCAGCGCCAGCGCCCAGGCCAGCCACAAGCCGGCTTGCGTGAGGCGGGTCGCGCCTTCGATGTCACCCGCGCCCTGGCGAATCGACACCAGCGTACCGACCGCCGCAATCACACCAATGCAGAAAATCGACACGAACGAATAGGTCGCTGCCCCCAGGCTGCCACCGGCCAAGGCTTCCGGACTCAGGCGCGCCATCATCAGGGTGTCGGTCAGCACCATCAGCATGTGCGCCAACTGCGAGGCAATCAGCGGCCCGGCCAGCCGCAAAATGGCCCAGAGTTCGATACGTACTGGATGCTGTTTGGTCATCGGTCAGATTTCTTTGTGTGCGTTGAAAGGCTTGATTCTCGGCGTGTTGAGTGTTTTAAGCAAAAGGATAAAAAAGATAAGTGGCATGATTAATACTCATGCTACTTAGCGTTTTTACAGTCTAGATATGTCGCGCAATAGGAATAATCCTCATGTCTCGTAGCCTTCCTCCGCTTTATGCCTTGCGTGCTTTTGAGGCAGCAGCCCGGCACAGTTCGTTTACCCGCGCGGGAGAAGAGCTGTCGATCACCCAAAGCGCCGTCAGCCGGCATATCAAAACCCTTGAGGCGCATTTTGCCTGCCGACTGTTTCAACGTAATGGCCGTACCTTGCAACTCACCGAAGCTGCGCGCCTGTTACTACCGGGGGTGCGGGAAGGTTTCGCGGCGCTGGAACGCGCGTGTATTACCTTGCGCGCCGAAGATGACATCTTGCGCATGAAGGCGCCTTCGACCCTGACCATGCGCTGGCTGCTGGCCCGCCTGAGCCGCTTTCGCCACTTGCAGGCGGGCAACGAGGTGCAACTAACCAGCGCCTGGATGGACATCGACCATGTGGACTTCAATCAGGAGCCTTTCGACTGCGCGGTGTTGCTGGGCAACGGCCACTTTCCGCCGGACTGGGAGGCCACGTTGTTGTTTGCCGAAATGCTGATCCCGGTGGGCGCCCCCAATCTGCTGGACGAACAGCCATGGGACGCAAAACGGCTTGCCGGCACCGAACTGTTGCACCCTACGCCAGACCGTCGGGACTGGCGGCGCTGGCTCGATTGCATGGGCCTCAGCGGCCAGGTCTCGCTCAAGGGCGGGCAAGTGTTCGACACCCTGGAACTGGGCATGATCGCCGCCGCACGCGGCTACGGCATTTCCATGGGCGACTTGCTGATGGTGGCCGAGGACGTTGCCCAAAACCGCTTGAGCCTGCCATTCCCCACGGCCGTGGCCAGCGGTGAAAACTACTATTTGGTCTGGCCCAAAACCCGGCCCGGCGGCGAGCGCTTGCGCCGCCTGAGTGACTTTTTACTGCATGAAGTGGCGGTGATGGAGCTGCCGGCGGTGGAGCAACGGCAGTAAGTCGACGAACTTACGGGGTCCTGCGCAATATTCAGAATCGCCCTACGCATGTGTCAAAACAACCCGCTATAGACTGCCCGCCACCTATTTTACGAGGCAGTTAATTCATGGCTAATAACAGTTACATGAGCATCTCCGGCATAAACAGTGGGCTCATCTCTGCCGGTTGCTCTACACCTGAATCCATGGGTAACAAATGCCAAGCCTCCCATGTTGATGAAATCATGGTGTTGTCTGTAGACCATGGTCTGCTGTCGGGTAACAACAGCGGCGCCAGGCATTCCCCGGTGGTGATCACCAAGTACATTGATAAATCATCGCCCCTGCTAGCCAAGGCACTGGATAAATGCGAATACGTGGAGTGCCTGATTCATTTGTACCGAGCGTCCTCTACTGCCGGTGAAGAAAAGTACTTTCGCATTGAATTACGAGATGCCCTCATTACTCATATAACCCTCAGCGTACCGCCTGCTAGTTCACGTGGAGACTCGCACCCCATCGAGACCGTGGCAATTCGTTACGGTGAGATTGTTCTGGATCATATCGCTGCAAGCACCACTACCGAAATGACATGGCAGGGCAAACGGTGAAAGACCAACACTGCACCCTGAAAGACGTCAACCAAGTCGCCGAAGAACTGATGGCGCTGGGGTGCAAAGTCAGCGCCATGCATATCAATGATGGTGCTGCGCGGCTTGGTTTTCTGGGTGAAATCAGTGCTTTTGCAGAAGAGGTTTTTCAGGATATCGAAGACGGGATTATCAGTGCAGCAGAGGGGGTAGAGGCGTTTTGGGATGAACATGAGGCGCTTAGAGACAAGGCGGCATTTTATGTAGTTAATGGAATCACTATGGCGGGAGGGGTGGCACAGGTTGAATTAGGCGTTGCAGTTTCAGGTGCTTCCTATGGGCTGGGCGCACCACTCGGAATGTTTTTAATTGCACATGGAACAAACAACATATATGAAGGATTCGGAAACATCTACAACGGCCCACAACTGCCAAGCACGGTAGGTCTTACTAGATTTTTATATCAACAGAGAATGGGGAGTGTATATAAAGGAAATATGGTGTATGGCTATATGGACTTAACACTATCTGGTGCCGGCATGATGAGACTTTCTCGAAAAGCGCAGGGCGGTCTCAAGGAGCAAGTGCAACAGTCAGTTAATTTTCTGAGCTTGCTAAGCGAAACAATCCCGCTTCCAAAA
>NZ_WIVZ01000043.1:0-43837 GCF_009600325.1 Pseudomonas sp. FSL R10-2189 | reverse complement strand
CGCCGTATGCGGAACCGCACGTACGGTGGTGTGAGAGGGCTGAGGGAAAAAAAAATCCCTCACCCTACTCGATCCTGGAATTCCTGCCGGGGCGCCCTACTCCGCTCATTGGAAAATGATGCAGATGGGGGGATTTGAGGAAGTGATTTGATGGGGCGCTGGAAGTGCTGAGAGGGTCGGCGGGCGGATCTGAGCAGCAGAGAGATTGAGAGGACTTTAAAACTAATATTTGAACACCTTAATAGTTAATTAAGCGTACGTGTTAAGTATTAATTTGAACAATTTAGTATGGAAATGGAATTTGGTGGAAGTTGCCATTTTGGATTTTTTGTAGATTTCGAAGGGATGTTGGAATAAGATCTATGACCAACTTTTCCGCTTTGCACTGAAGATTTTCAGCCAAATCAGCTGTTTGAAGCGAGAGCTTCAGACCTGATCCAAATTGCTCCAGCGATCACGAAGTGGCCGTTTAGAAATAAAGAGAGCAAGCCGATTGCTTTAGATTCTGATCAGTCATGAGAGTCATGACCAATGAGAGAAAAGGAGACCTGAAAATGTAGAAAAACGCGATCAATCCCGAGAGGACTGACCGCGCTTAGCGAAGCAGACTTGCGTCCTCAGAACCCGCAATGTCTGCTTTTTCGAAGCGACTGTCAATCCTCTCCCATTTTTTCGACCTTAGCGAGGTTACTCGACGGCACAGTGTTGCCTGTCGAAAGGCCTCACTTCGCCCGCCCTGCGCCTTGATTTTTTGGCGCAGCGTCGGCGCTCGTTTCGAGATTTTCGGAGGTGTTTCATGACAGTACGAAAGGTGGTCACGCGGCGGTCCAACCATTACCGCGGCTACTTCCCATCGCTCAAAAATAAAAAGCCTGTGCCCTGGGAGTCCCAGCTCGAAGGCGCTCTTTTTCGGCTTCTTGAGCTGTCTCCTGCGGTCATCGGCTACGTCCCGCAGCCCAGTGAGGAACGTGTTCCATCGCTCCAGGGCTACTTCAAATATTACCCAGACGTACAGGTTTTCCTCGCGGATGGGCGCGAGTGGTGGTTTGAAGTGAAGCCTCACGACCGACTGAAGATTGCCAGCGTCAGGCAGCGACTGGATGCCGCTGAGCGCTACTTCAACGCCACTGCCCGTAACTTTTCGGTGATCACTGAAAAGTTAATTGAAGCTGAACCCCTGGCTACCAATCTTAGAAGGCTGATGTATCACCGGCGCGGTCCAGAGCTTTCGCATCAGGCGTTGGAGGAGGTAATGGCGACCTTCAACGAATGGCCGCCTATGACCGTTGCAGATCTGCTCTACGTGGTTGGTGAGGGGAAAGCCTGGCGCTTGTTAGGCCTTGGGGTGGTGGGCATTGACCTTGATAGGTCAATTGACACTGACTCCCCGGTCTTCCTGCAAGGGGGGCACCGTCATGCAAACCTTTTCCCTTAGGGTGAAATTGGTCGTCATCGTTCGTGGCGTACTGATGGTGCTTGAGAAGAGGCTTATTGACCGGAAGCTGCTCTTTTTCGATGAGCTTGGTGAGCCCACGAAGCTATCCGAGAAGGAGTTCTATGAGGCCTACGAGAAGCGCGAGATCGAGATCTCCGCTGATCAGCCATACCTTGGGAGGGTTCCGTATGTGCGGAACGTCCCTCCAGATATTTCATGCTTCCCCAAAAAACATGGAGATGAGGCATTGCGTCGACGCAAGTATCTGGACGACCTAACTAAGCGCGGTAAATACAAGCTACCGGGTGACGAAGACATGATCAAGAAGCTTAGAGATATCGCCAAAAAGATTGGGGATGCGTGCGCACCCTCGGTTTCCACTATTCGACGTTGGGCAGCCAAATACATTGGCCAGAACGTAGTAAAGCTTATCCCTCAGCATGCCAAAAAGGGTCGGGCTGCCGCGATACAGGGAGAGCTCGAAGTTATTCTTGAAGGGGTGATTAATAAAACCTACCTGCAGGATACGATTCCAGCGGTCAGCGTGGTCGTTTCAGAATTCGAGGATCAGATAAAAGAGAGGAACAAAAGTCGTTTGCCTTCGGATCAGCTCAAGATCCCAAGCGGAATGACTGTCCGAAGGTACATCGCCAAGCTGGATCCGTACCTTGTGGATAAGGAGAGGCTCGGAAAACACGCAGCAGACAAGAAGCACCGTGTTGCGGCGGGTGTCCTACGTGTCCATGAGATTTTGGAACGTTGGGAAATTGATCACACCTTGTTGGACGTCCAGCTTGTGGATGAAACCTCGGGGCTGTGCATTGGGCGCCCCTATCTGACGATCGTCCTCGACCGCTTCTCTCGAATGGTGATGGGATATTTGCTCCACCTGTCGGCGCCAAATACGGAAACCGTGCTTCGTGTGATCGAACGCTCAATCCGTCCAAAAGCCGAATTGCTGAAGCGCTTTCCGAAAGTGAGAAATGAATGGTGGGCACGTGGGCTGCCGGCTCGAATAGTCCCAGACAACGCAGCGGAATTTCACGCGGGCGATCTCATCATGGGATTCAACGAGTTGGGTATCGAGATCATGTATCCCGCTTCAAGGGCCCCTCAAAGGAAAGGTGCCGTCGAACGCTTTTTCAGCACACAGAACCTGGGGCTTATCCACAACCTCCCGGGTACCACCTTCTCGAATATCCAGCAGCGTGGCGATTACGACTCGGAGAAGAATGCATGTTTCACGCTCCCTCAATTGGAGGCGGTGGTAGTGAAATGGATCGTCGATGGTTACCACCAGACTCCTCATCGGGGGCTGGACAACAGAACACCGGCTCAAGTCTGGGGGACTAGCGAGGCGAACCATGTCATCAGCCTTCCCGTCGACCTGGACTCGTTGGAGTGCATTCTGGCCAAGCGGGCCTCGGTGAAGGTTCACCATTACGGCATCGAGGTTGCCAAAGTGGGCTACCACTCTACGGAACTTGCTGAGCTCCGTATGCGTTTGGCAGACGGAGAAAAGGTAAACGTCCGCTATCGAGACGAAGCCGGGCACGTTTGGGTTCACGACCGCTTCAGAAACTTGTTCTTCAAAGTGCCCGCCAAAGATGAGCGAATGGCCGGTAAGAGCAGGGAGGTGTGGAAGGCTGCCGAGAAAGCGCTGCGAGAAAAATATAATGAGCAGCCTAGCTTCGAGGCTACGCACAGGTGCTACCAGGAAATTATGGAAGATGCAGACGAGGCCCGCCGTTCGCAGACGCTCAGAAAACGACGCGCAGCTGCCATAGCGAAAATCGACAAGGAGGGTCGAGTGACCGAAAGCACGCCTCCACCCAAGGTACTCGCTGAAGTGGAATGGACCGGTGACTCTATTCCTAACATTCCGCCAGCAGCCTTCAAGGTCTCGGTTCGTCGCCCTGCTGGGAGTTCTAAGCCATGAACGCCATCAATCTGTACGAATGCTACGAGCATGGTGAATACAGCTTTACGCTCCGCGATCGTTTTATTCACAGCCCTCAAGTCGAGCGAGCGTTGACGCGACTAGGCGATATCCACGGCGATAGTCGGCGTACCAGAGCAAGTAAAGGGTTGCTGATCCAAGGTCCAAGCGGAGTGGGCAAGAGCACATTGGTCAAGGAGTACATTCGGTCATTGGAGGAATTGGAGAGCCATGACCCACAGAAGCGGACAGTTCTGTTCGTCGAGATGCCTTCGTCTCCAACCAAAAAGAACCTGGCAGCAGCCATTTTGGCAGAGCTGAAGGATCCCTTCGCAGAGGCACGAGGACATTCGGCAGAGGTTAAATTTGCGCGAGTAGTCCTGCTGCTGAAGAACCTTGGCGTGGAGATGTTGGTCCTCGATGAGGCGCAGCACCTGGTCGATTATCGTCGTAATGGTGCGTATGAGGCAGCAGACTGGATCAAGAGTCTGATGAATGAAACCAGTATCGCGTTTGTTCTGATTGGGCTGAAGCGCACCGAAAATCTCCTGCTAGCAAACGAGCAACTGCGACGCAGGTTTTCGGCCACGGTGGCATACGATCGCTTCACCTTCTCCGCTAATACGTCTCTTCATTTCGTGATGTTGTTGCAGGCAATCGAGGGCGAACTGCCTGTTCAAACCATCAGTTTTGTAGAGCCAGCGATGATTAAACGCTTCTACCTGGCTTCCTATGGATTGATCGACTACCTCATCAAGATTGTGGACAGGGCTGTTTGGCTGGTTCAAGTCCAGGACCTTGTCGGGATTGAACTTCCTGTGCTGGCCCAGGCTTTTGAAGACGAGGTTTGGAGCTACGCCACCGAGGATCGAAACCCCTTCAGTGCGAGCTTCAATTTCCAGCCTCTGTTCGGGAAGCGGGAGCCGTTTGAGACGTTCGAAGAGAGCAGTACCTGACGGCCAAGGGCCGGGCTTATCGGCCCGGCTCTACTCCCCTGATTTTTATGTCTTCGATTTCATGGATGTGTAGGAATGTTTGGTCTTTTAATCAACCCACGACCACACCAAGACGAAAGTCTTTTGGGGTACCTGCAGCGCCTGGCGAAAGCCAACGGATTACCCAGAAAGGAACTGCTCACCGCCTTTGCACGAGCCGACGAGACCGATGTTGCGGACTGGCTGCAGATGATGGAAGGACCACTGAGCTGGCCTGCGGTATCTGCTGAGTTTCGTGATCCAAGGCCCAAGGGGGTCAAGTTATGGACGACTCATCACGCTCGTTACTGTCCGATCTGTTTGGGCGAAGCCGGTTATTGGAGAGAAAGCTGGGGCTTGACCCTGGTTACGACGTGTTCTGTCCACGGCACTGAACTCCACGGGCGGTGCCCCAACTGTCTGAAGGAAACCGATCCAAGCGCAATGAGTGCGAATAGTTGCCAAGCGTGTGGCACCTCATTGAGTGGGACCAATTTTGAGATCGCGCCGGCGAGTGATACGGCCGCCTGGCTCACCTCTGGCTTTGAAGATAGGTTTTACGCCGACTCGTTGCCAGCTGACGCGGGATTGGCGGCCCTCACCTACGAACAGTTTCACGAGTTGTCATCGCGTCTCGCTGTCAGAAGTTTGCCTACGGAAAGAACCCAGCCGCTGAAGGTTGCTGATTCGGGTTCGCTAGAGATATCGCGGCTTATGGCAAACGCGGCGGGCGTGGTTCTCATGAACTGGCCTCTCGCATTCAGAGAACTGCTGAGTGGCCTCAAGGCAGTCCATTCCGATAACGAACATTGGACGCTCAGCAGATCGTTCGGCCCGATATACCACGACATCCACCGTGATCTGGATGACTCTTGTTTTGACTTTCTTCGTCGAGAGTTCGAATCATTTCTGCAGCATGCGTGGGAAGCACCGTTAGCGAAGCGAAATCGCAATTTGAGTGAGGAGACGATTGAGAGACATCGTTGGGTGTCGTTCGATTCTGCTGCTGAAGCTTGTGGTCTCGGGGTATCAGTCATAAAACGCCTTCATCAGGAGGGACAAATCGCCTATCGGGAGAAGGTCCATGAAGATCGAGTCTTTACGGTCGTGGACCTGGATCATTTGAAGGCAATCTCGCAGCATCTCCAGGGCGTGGCTGATATGAAAGAAACCTCGACTTTGCTAAGCCTCTGTCGCAATCGGGTTAGGCAGCTGCTAGCTGGTGGTACCCTCCAGTTCTTTGGTGGAGAACCGCGCCCAGGCGAAAGGTGGCTGATTGACTGCCGCTCGATCAACGAATTGATTGATGAGAAGCTGCCTACCAGCTCTGACCAGAGCCTGGTGTCGATCAACTACTTGGCCAAGCATTCTCTGCCCAAGGGGGGTGGGTTGGTCGAGTTGGTTCAGGCAATACGTGCAGGTGAACTTCGCGCTTACGGCCCAGCTGAGAATGGCTCGGTTGCGGTAGGGGCGTGGTTACTCAAGCCGCAAGATTTTGCAGCGTGGCAACAAGCCCGAGCTGAGAACAAGAGTCCGGTCTTTCCCGGCCTGTCGGTAGTCAAGGCTGCTGCGCTGTTAGGCGTCAAAGAACAATGCGCATACGCGTTCGTTCGACTGGGTCTGCTATGGAGCACTGCTGTCGAACGAGGCCGGCGTACGCAATTGATGGTTAAGCCTCAAGCCATCGACAGATTCAGGCGTGGCTATATCTTGGGACCGGAGATTGCGGTGTATTTGGGGAAGTCGACCAGGGAGGCGTTCAAGCACCTTTGGGAGGCCAGGTTTCGCCCCGTTGCGGGGCCATCCATTCCAAACGCGGCTTGCCGGCAGTACGTTTGGGTAAGAAGCAAAAAGCTGATCGATTACCTCGCAAGTGAAGCCGCCCAGATCGACGATCCTGAAGCCATCACGTTTTTATCCACACCGATCGCTCAGCCTCGTGATTGCCGATTCAGGCATGTGGGATCAAGATAGTTAGCACGCTTTCTTTCTTGATTGCTAAAATCATCGAACCCATTTTGGAGAATCTTATGTCCCGTCTCGCTGAATTCCGCCTGCTCGAACAACAGCTCGCAGCCCAACTGGCGGAGCTGGAAGCGCTGAAAAATGACTCTGCCCTGAAGCAGGAAATGGAATTTGAAACGAAGCTGCGCAGTTTGCTCAACGAGTATGGCTACGGCCTGCGCCAAGTGGTGCTGATCCTCGATCCGCAAGCGGTGGCTTCCACTGATATGGCCCCAAAAACCTCTCGGAAACCACGCGAAGTGAAGGTCTACAAGAATCCACACAGCGGAGAGGTTGTTGAGACCAAGGGTGGTAATCAGCGTACGCTTAAGGCCTGGAAAAACGAGTATGGCGCTGAGGTAGTCGAGTCTTGGCTCGCCAATTGATTGCACTGCAGGCGGCTTCTGGCACGAGATGAATCGTGGTGCGCCCCGAATGCAAATTCCCATTCTGGGGCGTGACGAAATTTTCTGCGGGTGGTGGTGACACACAGTTTATGCGCATTAAATAGAGGTCCACTTCAAAAAATGGACTCTCCAAAATGCGGAATGCTCTCGTCTCAATCTCAGTGAACACCATCGCAAGCCTCCTGACTGCGCTTGTGCTTCACTGGATCACCCCTCCTCTTTCCGACCTCTCCATTCAGCCAATCACGGCCTCAAACTCTGGATCCAAGAGCTCTTCGTGCTCTTCGTAGATGAGAAATCTGGACCAGACAGCACGTTTCTGAACCACCCCATCAGAGCAAGCGTTCCCCTGGATTGAGCTATCTGGTGACGATTCGTTGAGTTTCTTCTCACTGCTAGGAAGAGCTCTGATTAAAAATTCGTGCTTCCTCAGAGGCTTAGCGATGGTGTCTGTAGAGGCTTTTCTGGAATGACGAGTAAGCTCCTGATGGAGGCGTTTTCTGCACTCCATTCCTCACGGGGACCGCTTGTCAAATCGAAAGGCCCTGCTATACAGTTCTTGTCAAAGGATTTGTCAAATGATGTAGAATCCGGTCCCTCGTTGGGGAGCGGTGGAGGAGTTAACATGTCAGAACGCGAAGGGGTCTTAGCAAGGGCGCCGCTTATCTATGCGTTGAGCGTAATCAGATTTGCCCCGATTCTTAAGCTGCCAAAGCTGATCCCAGACATTCAGCACACGATCCGTCAGAGCCTCCCGGGCTTCTTCCAGATGGTCAAGGGCGTGCCGCCTGGAGTGATGCACAGCGGAGAACCGAATTCTTGGGCGTTCCTTAATCGGGATGCTGACTACGCGTGCGTGCTGGCCATGGATCACATGATCCTGCAAAGCACAAATTATCTTCATTTTGATAACCACTTAGCGCTTTTCCGTGAGTGCATTGAGGCGCTGGTAGGGCAAGCAGGTGCATTGGATATCACCGCTATCGGGATGCGGTACGTCGATAAAATTGAACCAGCTGAAGGTGAGACCCTAGCCGACTACCTTCCGGAAGCCATGCTCCCACTTAAATGCGATGAGCTAGCGGCGCATGGGAAAGTCCCCAAGGAGCAGCTTGGAATCTCTACTACCACCTACCATCTAGATCCGGAGTATCTGCACATCAGATGCTGGCGGCAGACTGGTATGTGGATACCGGAAGATTTGGTCGAGCCGGCCATGGTTTTCGAAATTGCTAAGCAATCGAGGAATTCATCCAAGCATGGTGCTCCTCTGCAAGGTGCATTTGTGCCTGTTAGCGAAAATGGTGCTCTTCTCGATACGGATGCGCATTGGCCGCTGCAGTTAGCCGAACGACTGGGAACCGAGGAGATCTGCACGAGACTCGACGGTTTGCATAAGACTGCTAACTTTGCTTTTAGGACAGTCGCGAAAGATCATGCCTTTGAGGTTTGGGGGAAGGCGAAATGACTACAGCAATGAATGGGCAATGGATTGATCCTACCGGGGCTGCTGTAAGCAGATCTTCTACTTGGGAAAACCCTGAAATTGCTCCGCGTGTAGGTAGCACGACAGCAAACCCTGTATTGGCGATTGCTTTCACAGCGATGCTGGCCGTTTCGGTAGTAGTCGCTCCTGGGACTGCCTCCCTGCCCTATCCACAACTTATCGGCTCAGCAGGCATGAGCTTTCATGGCGTGCATGCTGGTGCCTGGACCGAGGTGGACACCAGCCAGGATGCCAATGTTACCGAAGACGTAGCGCCGGCCTTAATCGAGGAGCTTAGGAGCGACTTCAAGTTGTCAGATAGCTCCATCGCGCAGATCTTCAACGTGTCTCGTCAGACCGTGTACAATTGGCGGACTGGAAAAACCGCCACTGGTTTTCCCGAGAGGCTTGCGGCTTTAACTGAGGCGTTGCGCCAAGTTAACGCCGAAGAAGCGCAGTATCTGCATCGGGTGCTTTTCTATCCAACCGCCGATGGCCGCCTGATTCAGGATGCGCTTTCGGATGAAGCGTGGAATCGAAATGGCGCTAAAGGTGTGTACGGAATGGTTGCGGAGTTGGCTGGCAAGGCGCAGCAGCTACGTGATAGGGACCTCAAAACCATCGCCAGGTTAGAAAAATCGGGCGGTTCGAATTTGGTTTGATTATGGCTGATACACCTGAGCAAGAGATCGTAAGTGCCATTAGCGCTGCTGGTTGGCTGCAAGGAGATACCGTCTCAGGTGACGCCTTGATTGAACACATATCCGAGGAGGTCCTGAAAGGCCAATTCGAGGGGGTGGCTCCAGCTTATTGGATGTTGGCCTCCCATTCCTGCACGGTGCATGCACGCAACCTTTGTGATGCGCCGTGGATAGAGTGGATTGCCGTTAAGGTAAAGAAAAAGGCCTTCGATAAGCAGCTGCACGCCCTCAATCCACGTACGCTGCACCTGCAGCACGCGGAAAAGCAGGTTATGGAGCTCAAGATTCACAAGCGTGTGTGGACCAAGAGAGCCGTGCTTCCGACGCTCCACCGAAATCCGGTAATCACGCTGAGCGAAGAAAACGGTCAGTATTTCTCATACTGGATGTCCCACCATTACAACCGTATTGCGATGCCGGACGAGTTGGTCAACCGCCTGAAGGCAGACCAAGGTGACGACGGCATGAAGGGCATCGCCGTGCTTGTCGACGATTTCCTCCATCAGAACAACCAATTTTTCGCTAGTGCTTGGGTTTCCTTCAACCCCAAGGGCGAGATTCGCGACCCGGCTGAGCCCTACGAGGTGGTGTTCCGGTTTTTGACCAAACGAGAGCACGCCAGGCGCGCAAATGAGCTGCACGACCAGCTGAATGAAGTGCTCGGGGTGGCCAGAAATCTCAACGATGGGCTGTACTTCGGTGGAGCAGACGTCACGGTGCTACAAGACTTTACCATGCTCGATGCGGAAGACTTCGTGCGGTACAACCTTCACGACTGGCTCAGTGTTGGGGATACCGATGAAGATGAAGAAGGTGCCGATGATGCTGACTGAGCTGCTATCGGCCTCCCCTTTAGGATCTGGGTTTGACCTTAGCTGACCGGCTGCTCTACAAACCAATTGATTTTCTCCGGAGCCGGTGTCACTGTCGCTCCAAGAATAGCCCCCACGCCTCGGGCAGGTCCCAGACCTGTACTGCGCATCAGGGGGTTAGTTGTTTCTAGGGCCCGCCCAGGTCGATCAGGCATGCTTTGGGCTGGCCTCAAACCAGTGGGTGACCACCAAAAGGGTCAGTTAGGCCTACTGCTGCCTATCCTCGCTCGTTACCATCCAGAAACCCTCTATTGATACGGTTTCAGCAAAGATGGATGTCTATAAGCTCCGCATCGAAGACACAGAAAGCAAGATCATCGACAAGGAAGGTTTCGAGGCCGAGACCTTCCGCAGAGATCCGTGGTACCAGCCTGGAAGTGCGGGCAAGCTAGCTCAGTTTGCTGTATGCCCGGCATGCGACAACCCTGTCCAGCTGGTTGGGCTGTATGAGCTACCGCCTAACGTGAAGAACCCATTCGGGAAACATGCTACTAAGAGCATTCGCGGCATCGCTCCATTTGATAGTGAGGCCCGTAACGATTGCCCGTACTTCAAGCCTCGCCAGCATAAGAAAACAGAACGAAAAACCAGGTTTGACGGCGTCCCGCGGAAGATTCTCAAGCTATTGATCGAACAGTTCGATCGCGTGGTTTACATCCTGGAGAAAGAGACCCAACTGGTCCTTTCCGAGAACGCGTTGAGAGGCATGCTGCAGCGTTACAAGGGAGAGCGTGGCTACCTCTATACCGGCGCGACGCTTCGCAATGTGCCATGGATCTTTGCTTACATGTCGGACGCCACCCGCCTGTTTGGCCAGAAGGTCAGTGGAAATGCTGAGCTGGTGAAAGCTATTGCCGCTGAGGTGCCGGGGGCGGAAATCAGCAGCACGGGTCGGCTGGAATCGAAGAAGGTGCCTGGTTCGAAGGCGGCATATTTTGATCTCAAAATGAGTTTCATCCGCCATCGAATCGTCAAAGACAGTGAAGCGTCTGGCTTGGTTGAAAGCATGGAGTTTGTAGTGTCACAGCCTCGCGGAGGTGAGCTTGAGCACATTCACAAGGAAGTCATCAAATTCGATTCGGCTTGGTTCGAATCTCTTATCCGGATGCCGGTTGATCATCCTTATCGCAGAATGGATAGAGTGAAGATGGCCCGGGAGGAACTGGGCGATCTGCTGGAGCTGACTCAGGCCTGAGGAGGCCTGCTGTAAACCACTTTTTTTCACTGTAAACCACAGTGGTTTACAGTGAAAAAAGTGGTTTACAACGTAGCTATGACACGCGCCCTGGCCACTCCCCAGGCCAGCGCGCTCCTCATTGGTTCGTTCAGCCGGACGTCGAACACCTGTGCTGCTCGGGGCCTTGCCACGCCGCGGTGTCCTATAATTCATCTTCAGCTGAATGGAGCAAAATGTTGTGAAGCGCACATTCATTGGAATGGTCGAGGCTGGTGAGCCACTGATGAGGCAAGCGCTTGAAGCTATCCGACAGGCCCACGAAGCGGAGGCTGCTGGATTGCCAGACCTTGAGGTACAGCGTCTTCACCTATTGGCAGATTCGCTCTATCAGGCGGTCATTGATTTTCAGCTCCTCAAAGCAGGTAAACCACCGTCGACTATCCAGTGAGGACCTGCCGCTACATGACGAAAAAGATACCAGCTCTTCTCCCCGACCACCCCATGTATACCGACGCAGTGGATGCGATGAAGCAATACCACGAGGCGCAGGCTTCTGGCTCATCTGCCGAAGAGGTTGAGCGCCTGCGTCAAATCGCAGAATCACAATTTCGGGCTGTCAGCGAGTATCAGCTCAACGCTCTGGGATATCAGTCTCGTCGTCCGCACTGAAGGGATAACCGATCCGGAGGTAGCTTCAGAATCCATCAAGCCAAGCGGAAGACTCACGACTGGGTCCGATTGATCAGCGAGACAGTCGGGAAGGTTTGCACACAGCCCAAACAAAAAAGCAGCTCCCGAGAGCTGCTTTTTTCTTACTCGCCCTTTTTGTGCTTGTGGGGTTTCAGGTCCGGATGGTCCTTCTGCTTTTCAGGGGTGACTCGCTGCCTTTTGTCCGGAGTGCCATCTTCATTGGTGCGCTTTGGGCCTGGCTTGATGCTCATGCAAAACTTCCTTTTCCGCTTGGGTTGTTGAATGCAGCTATGTAATTAGTCCAGCTTCTCTCAGCTGTCAAAGCAGGCTGGTGCAGAACCGCCTGGCCGATGATCCGGTCCACATCGAACATTCAGAGGCCAGAATAAAAGCCTCCGGCCAAGGGCTTGCAAGGGGCTGTAAAATCCAGCGCTGAGCGATACGAAGACGTCTGGACGTTCATCATGCCGAGCACGGTGTGGAACAGGTTGTCGTGGCTCAGCGATGACGTGGTTTGAGCTTTCAAACAACCCACGTTGACCTTTTCACTCTTCGCGAGCGAGTCAGACATCCAAAGTACCAACGGCACCTTTGTTTGCTCGTCAGGAGCCATCGCGTAAGGCAGCCCATGCAGATAGAGCCCACCCTCCCCCAGCGATTCGCCGTGGTCCGAAACGTACATCAGCGCAGTGTCGAACTTGGTGTTGGCCGCCAAGATATCGATGAGATTTGCAGTCACATAATCGGTATAGAGGATTGAGTTGTCGTAGGCATTGACCACCTCCTCCTGCTTACATTTGTCGAGCTCGTTGGTCTCGCACACCGGTGCGAATTTCTTGAATTGCGAGGGGTAGCGCTTGTAGTAGGCCGGGCCGTGACTGCCTTTGTAGTGGAGCACCAGGACAGCATCGCCTTCCTGGCGCTTGATGAAGTCTTGCATCTCCGTGAGCAGCACCCCGTCCTTACACTCCTCGCTGGTGCACAGTTGGGAATCCGCGTGAGAGGCAGCCTTGTGGTTGGGAACCCTGTCGCAGACCCCTTTGCACCCCGAGTTGTTGTCAGTCCACATGACACTGATGCCAGCGCGTTGAAGCACGTCGAGCAGCCCTTCTCGGCTCTTGGCCAAGCCATCTTTGTACTGGGCCTTACCCACGTCCAGGAACATGCATGGCAGCGAGACCGCGGTAGCGGTGCCGCAGGAGCTCACGTTCGTGAAGCTAATGACATTTCGCTTTTCTAGTTCCGGATTCGTTTCACGGGAGTAGCCGTTGAGGGAGAAGTTGGCGGAGCGAGCGGTCTCTCCTACTGCCAGTACCAGCAGCCTGGGTTTACGAGCCGCACCCTGTCGATTAACTACCGCATCAGTACCAATGGCCGTCAGCGTTTTAGGTGAGGCCAGCTGACGCTTCAGGCACCCATGCGAATACTATGACTGGGAGGCTGGCCGCTAGCAGCCAGTTCACTTCATCGGTTTTGAATACCAGCTTCCAGAGCACGTTCCGGAGCTCTGCGTTCGCGAATAGCAGCAACCAAAAAGTCACCAGGCCGATTAGCAAATTAGTACTGATGCCTTTCTGCCGCGCATTGCGAATAGCAAAGATCCATTTGCTTAACAGGGTGTGAACAATGGATTTGGAAGGTGTCATTATCAAACTCTGGAAGCTGCTTATCCATGGCGGTAGCTATGGAGTTAGCGGGAGCTACAAGGCAAGCCGTCGACAGATGCTAAGCGATTGCGCAATGTGCGGAGCGCCAGAGGCCTTAGGCCCCTAGGCGTTGGAGACGCTTAGTATGTGTGAGGCATAGGGATAAAAAGAGAAATGAATCTCGCTGAGCGCATTATTTCCGGGACCTGATAACGACACGATGACCTCGGGATTACAATGCTGACAGAAATCCAATAACAGCTGTTTTGATTGTCATTGATCACGCTATGATCAAAATTAGGGGGATACCACCCACTAAAAGCAATACGCCGCTCAGCTAGATAAATTTAATTTCACAAACAAAACGGTTTCGTTTTGTCGTAGGCTAATTTTGAACTTCCAATTAAACTTACAAGTCTTTTTCGCGAGCAGAACATTATTTTCAACTTTTGCTCGTTAATATGTCACCCATCAATGAGGGGCGAATACCATGAGCTTTTTCAAAAACATCCTGGGCGAGCACCATGGCCGTGGAAACCACGGTGGAGGCAAGCACCACAGCGGGGGACATGGGGCCGAGCAGTATGATCGCCATGGCCGGCAGCAGGGCTGCGACGGCGGTAATCAGGTGTATGACGGCGGGCGCCCTGCCACTCCTGCCCCCATCAAAGATCTGCAGGGCTGCAGGCAGTGCCGGACGGCCAACGATCCGTCAGCACGCTTTTGTCTAAACTGCGGAACACCGCTATCGAGTGGTTGCACCGCCTGCGGCTCGCTGCTGAGTGCAGGGGCAAGATTTTGCAGTCAGTGTGGCCAAGCGACGCTCTAAGGCTAGGTAGACAGGAAGGCCAACGAGACCACAACCCTGCGCAAGGAGAAATACGTGGGTTCAAATCATGACCATGGCAGCGCCGCAGTACGCGAGGGGCATCAGAAGAAGCTAATCATGGCGCTCGCCTTGACTGGCAGCTTCATGATTGCAGAAGTGATCGGTGCGTGGATTACCGGCAGCCTGGCGCTGCTGTCGGACGCATCTCACATGTTTACAGATACTGCCGCCTTGGCGATCTCACTGATTGCACTTCAGATAGCCAAGCGGCCGGCGGATCAAAAAAGAACCTTCGGCTATGCGCGTCTGGAGATTCTGGCTTCGACGTTCAACGCCGTGCTGCTCTTTCTCGTGGCAATGTACATCTTGTACGAGGCCTACCAGCGCTTCTTCATGCCGGCGGAGATCGCTACGGGAGCGATGATGTGGATCGCAATCGCCGGCCTGATCATCAACCTAATCTCGATGCGCCTTCTGGCATCAGCGAGCAACGAAAGCCTCAACGTCAAAGGAGCCTACCTCGAAGTTTGGAGCGACATGCTCGGCTCGCTAGGCGTAATCATCGCGGCGCTCATCATCCGCTTCACCGGCTGGACCTGGGTCGACACGATTGTCGCTGTGGCAATCGGCCTTTGGGTACTTCCGCGGACGTGGCAACTGCTTCGCGAAAGCCTGGGAATCCTCATGGAGGGTGTGCCGAGGGGGCTCGACGTTACGGCAATCGAGGCCACGATCCTCGGGGTAGATGGCGTCACGGACGTACATGACTTGCACGTCTGGGCCGTCAGCAGTGGCAGCAACGTGATGACGTCGCACGTAGTAATACGGGATTCTGCAGATGGGGATGCTGTGCTGGCGGCCGTCGTGGAAGCTGTCAGCGATGCATTCGAAATCCATCACTGCACCATCCAGATCGAGCGGGCAGCTTTCCACGAGAGCGTTCCCTCGCCTTCGCACTGATCGATCGGTAACACCATGCAAACACATCACCTTCCTGGCTGAGGGTGATGCTGCAATAGAAATGCGGTGAGGGATGGCGTAAACGGCAGGAGCGCTTCGAGAGGGGTTGGTGAATGGCTTCGCCTGCCCCCGTCCACAACCTCCAGAAGGCTCAGCGATGGCTTGGATCATCACGAAGTACCTACTCACTGCCGGTATAGTGATTCTCGTATCAGAGCTGGCGAAACGCAGTGACAAGCTGGGCGGCCTGGTCGCCGCCCTACCCTTGGTCACGGTGTTGACGCTGGTCTGGCTCTACTTGGAGAACCAGAGCATGGAGAAGATCGCCAACCATGCCTGGTACACGTTCTGGTACGTGCTTCCGACCCTGCCGATGTTTATCGCTTTTCCGTTGCTGCTACCTAAGCTCGGCTTTTGGCCGACACTGATCTGCAGCATCCTCATCACAATGGCCAGCTTCGGGGGCTTCGTGATACTGCTGCGCCGGTTCGGCATTGAGCTTCTGTGATCCGGTGGCCGTAGGGATCATCTTGATGAGTCTTAACGGCTATTAACGCACTCGCCCTTCACTAGGTAGCGAACCATGTGCAGTTCGCCTTTCGAGTCTTCGTAGGTCATCATGCTTCTTACATCCCCGCAGTACCGCACGCTGGGTGATACATACACCAACTTACCAACGTCCAGGTCCATGCCGTAGGCGTAGTCTTCTAGTTGAGGCATGGGCTTTTTTACGCGTTGAGCATAATCCGCAGTAGCCTCTCTAGCAGAACGCTCGATGCGTTGATTAATCTCCATACCGCTTTGGGCATTGGCTGTTAGTGATGTAAAGAGCATAAACACGGCGATCGCTGATACTGTAGTGTTCATAAGAAGTCCCTTAATAAAAAAGCGCCCGTAGGGGGCGCTAAAATTCACCTACCAAAGGAGCGTATGGTTTACAGGTGAATGCACTGGCGCGAACAACTGCTCGATGCTCTTGCCAAGCTGCTTTGAAATGAGACAATTTCCAAAGCAGCGATGCCTCTTCCGCTGCCCTTAAACTAGCAAAGGAGGCTAACACCAAGATGATCGCGCAATTACAATTTGGACATGTAATAGATTGTAAGATAAATATTCGAGAGAATATCGAGCCGCCACGTGAACTAATTTGCAGAAAGGCGCTGCAGTTTACGGCCGTGCATGGGGACTGCCTGCGTGGCGCCCTCGATCCAAGGCCATTACCAGTCCTTGCAAGCTAGCGACCGAAATGCTGCCTGTCCTGGCCGATTCCACCTATCAGGCGAAGCTGTCGTACTCCGTCGCAGGCCCCAGAATCCGCTAAGCTAAGAGATGGAGCCTGCATGACTGTCAGAAATCTTGCGGCTACATTACAAATTTGTAGGATTTCGCCGCGGCCAGCTTCTTCGCGTTAAGATTCAAGCGTCCTCAGGTGACCCGGCGTATGGACAGAGGTAGCGACTACCACATGCCATACCCCCAGCCAAACTTTCCAACAGCCTGCAACCATAATCTTGGCGGATTAGGCCAACTCCTTCCTCATACCTTGAGATAAGTTATGCGCGTTCTAGTTGTGGAAGACGAAATTAAAACTGCCGAATATCTTCAGCAGGGCCTATCCGAAAGCGGGTATGTTGTAGATATCGTGCACAACGGTGTAGATGCCCTGCACTTGTTCAACACTAATGTCTATTCGTTGGTCCTGCTGGACGTGAACCTCCCAGGTATCGACGGCTGGGACCTGCTGGAAACCATCCGTAAAACCAGCCGGGTCCGTATCATCATGCTGACCGCCCGCGGACGCATCAATGACAAGCTCAAGGGCTTGGACGGCGGCGCGGATGACTACCTTGTGAAACCATTCGAATTTCCTGAACTGCTTGCTCGCATCCGTTCGCTACAGCGCCGTGGTGATGAGTTAGTCGAGAAGAGCTCACTGAAAATTGCCGACCTGGAACTCGACTCCGTCCGCCATCGCGTTTTCCGCAGTGGCACACGCATCGATCTCACCACCAAGGAGTTTGCGCTCCTGCACCTGCTTATGAGCCGAACGGGCGAAGCGCTGACTCGCTCTCAGATCATCTCGTTGGTCTGGGATATGAATTTCGACTGCGACACCAATGTCATCGATGTCGCCATCCGGCGCCTGCGCTCTAAGATCGATGACCCGTTTGAAACCAAGCTCATTCACACGCTCCGTGGCGTTGGGTACGTTTTTGAGGAACGCGCATGAGGCCATTCAGCCTGGCTGCAAAGCTGGGATTAAAAGTTGGATTGATGAGCGCAGCGCTGCTGCTGATGTTCGCTACCTTCGGTTACATGATGGTTGGGCAAGCACTGGATAGAAATGCTCGCATCGATCTCGGCGTCAAAATGGAGGCAATGGCGCACAGCCTTTCCGAAATTACTGATATTGCCGATGTCAGTTCAGATTCGCACAAGCTGGTGGATTTGGTCACAGGCCAGAACAACCTCTACGTAAGCATCTACAGGTCCGCAGAGAGTGAAGATCCTTTACTCACCATCGGTTCCAAACAGATCAATCGAGAGGTTCATAGGTTCCAAGCTGCGGCGCAGACCACGGAATACGAGTGGAGCGACTATAATGGACGGCCCCTGCTCAGTGCTTCTCAGGCCATGACTCTGGGCGATGGTACGGAGGTCGGCGTCTACATGACTGCTGATCAGTCATCCAATGAAGCACTACTCGATGCTTTGCTAACCTGGGGGCTGATGATGTCCCCTGTCATCCTCGCGTTGATCCTGGCCATTGGCTGGTGGACTGTGCGCAGAGGCCTGCTGCCTCTGACCAAATTCCTCAAGGTAGCGTCAAAGATCTCAACCGAGAGCCTCGACCATCGCCTTCCAACTGATGGGATGCCAGCAGAACTCAAGAAGCTCGCCGACGGTATCAACATCATGCTGGCTCGCCTGGATGATGGGGTTCAGCAGCTTTCGCAGTTCTCTGACGATCTCGCTCATGAACTTCGAGCACCGCTTTCCAACCTTATGGGTAAGGCTCAGGTAGCCTTGACCAGAGAACGATCACTTTCCGAATACCGGGAGGTTCTGGAGTCGTGCACAGAAGAGCTGGACCGCATGAGCCGCATGGTTTCGGACATGCTGTTCTTGGCCCAGGTCAGTCATCCAGCATCAATGGTGGAGTTCGAACCCGTCTCCTTGGTCGACGAGGTTCAGCGAGTGTGCGATCTCTTCAGCATTTCGGCAGAAGAAGGCGAGATCCAGCTGCAGATCTCTGGCAGTGATGACGTGGTGCGCGGGAACCGCCTGATGGTTCAACGTGCCGTCTCGAATTTGGTCTCGAACGCGATCCGTTACTGCCCTCGTGGCCGCACGGTCTACGTGAAGGTGCAGCATAGTGCGAGCGGTACGACGTTGAGTGTCGGCAACCCCGGCCGCGGTATCGCCAAGGAACACCACGCGCACTTGTTTGAGCGGTTCTACCGTGTGGACAAGAGCCGAGCACGGAGCGAAGGCGGTACCGGTCTTGGCTTGGCCATCGTTCAGTCGATCATGAGCCTGCACCAGGGATCGGCGAGCGTGGAGGTGACCGAAGAAAACTTCACTTGGTTCCACCTTCACTTTCCTGCAGCCCAGCAACTGCAGCCGGCAATGACCGCCGCTTAAACCGCGCAGACATGATTAGGCCCGTCAATCGACGGGCCTTTTTGTCTGCCTCACTGCATCAGTGCCGGAGGACCACAGGGTCCATGGGCGACCGCAGAATCACCGACTTAATAATCTTCTGTTCGTCAGGATTGGCGTTCTTTCACAGGTGGGAGAAATACTGAGCATTCACTTTCTCTTGAGCACTTACGCTGCCGGCGGCATCGATCAGGCGCATGGTCGAGTAGACACAGATCAGCGCCAAGATGAAGAATGCCGTGGCGACCACCATCACATAACGCTTGGCCAGCACCGGTGCCCGCTTGAGCTCCTGGATAGAGGCGTCCGCTACCTTTGCCGCTGCTGTTAGCTCTGAGATCAGTGGCTGGATGGCGGTGTCGACTCCGCGGCATGCAGCTGAATACGCTGCTGCAGCGGCGCGCAAGGCAACCTCTTCCGCATTCGACCAAGCCTTCTCTGCCTTTCGCACCTCCTCCTGAATCTGCCGGCCGACAGCGTCCACCTGCTCCACCAGTTCGTTCGACCTCTCCAGAACAGCGCTGGAGGTGCGCGTCTGCGAGGTCAGCTCATCGAGCTGGACAGTGAGTTTTTCAGTGCAGCGGCGAAAGTCACCGATAGCAACTGCCCAGGGCTCTATGTAATTCATGGCTATCTCCTAGGGCGGCCAACAACGCCGCGCTGAATTAACGCGCTAGATATCAAAATTGTAATTTGAGAGAAAATTCTTAATCCACCTCGACAATGCCGAGATAGACATGATCCTTCCAGATTTGACGATTTAACACATCCTATCTGCAGCCTAAATTACGGAATTGTAATTATTGACTCACCTTGTCGTTAGCTTCGTGTTCCTAAACTACAAACCAACAAAGGCCGCTAATCAGGTAGGCCTAGTATGAACCGAGGTTCACAATGAAATTTGTCAAATCTATCGCTATTGGCAGCCTGCTGCTGGGTCTCATGGGTACCGCTTACGCTGAAGGCGGCTTCGAGCGAGCGAAACAGTTCAACGAGAACTTCCGAACCGAACAGGCTCGCCTATGGAGCGATGACGCTTCGGACCAGAACAAACAACAAGTCGCTCAAGAGCAAAAGAAAGAAAGCAAGGATGGTAGGGAACAAGCCGACAATTAATCGGCGGTTAAATAGGACTTCAAATGACAAAAGTAATTGACAAAAAAGCCAGGGTAAAACCTGGCTTTTTTGTGCTTGGAATTTAGCCTTCGTTCTCGCGTGGCGTTTCCGCATTGCTTTCTCCGGTCAGACCCAGTGAGCGGCAAACTCGGCCACCATCACGTGGGCCAGCAGGCCTGCGGTTGGAATACCTTTGTCGATGACCTGGGCCGGAACAGGCGCCTGAATCAGGGTTTCGCACTGACGGCAGGCCCATTTACCACGTACATGCTGCTCGACGGTAAACACGCCCGGCGTGTAATCCAGCTACTCGCTAACGTCTTCGCCGATGCGTTGAAGTTGGCAGCCTCAAGCGCACTGAGTGTTTTCCGGTTCGTGACGGATCACCGTGCGTGGAAACTGCGGCGGCAATGGTGCACGTTTCGGCGATTGCCGTGGCTCGACCTGTGACGAAGCTGGGAGGAGCTGTTTCAGCTCTGCTTCGATAGCTTCAAGATCTGTGTCGAGCAGATCATCCAGCAAGCTGCCTTGTGCTTGGCTGATCTGCTCGCTGCGCTTGGCAAATTTGTGGCGCTTGAGCAGGGCGATCTCGAACTTGAACTGTTCGATGAGAATTTCATCATTTTGGATCTTCCTGCTCATCGCCTCGACTTGGGACTGCAACTGCGACGCCTGTGCCGCCAAGGCACGAAGCTGTTCCGGGGTCATATGGTCGAGGTTGGGCGAGGAAGTCATGCCGCTGATTGTGCCAGAGCAGGCCCGAAACGACGACGAGCAGACCCGCTGCCACGGCAGGCCCAGCACCAACGCCTGGAGTTGCTCGCTGTCGAGTTCGACCTCACAGCCATGGCGAATGCCGGGCCAGTGAAACTTCCCTTGATTCAGGCGCCGCGCGGCAAGCCAGACGCCCACGCCATCATGCACCAGCACTTTCATCCGGTTAGCGCGGCGAATGGCGAACAGATAAGCGCAATGCGGCTTCGCCGCACCGAACACCGCGATCACTCGGGCCAATGCCGTTTCGGTTCCGGCGCGCATGTCCATCGGCTCGGTGGACAGCCAGATCGCATCGATGCGGATCATTGGGCCACAGCCCGGATAAATTGCGCGCAGCCCTCGGGATCCGAGGCTGGCCATTTCAATGTGATTACTTGCCCGGCCATGGGCAACTCGATGACCACTGACGCTTCGGCTGGCCGTTTACGTTCCAGTGCAGGAACCGGCAATCCTTGTGCTTATCAAGCCACTGGAAAAAGCCTTTCAGCATCGACTTTTCGAATTTATTGAGCTCTGCTTGCATGCTAGAGAGCTGTTTACTGAGCTCTGCTTCTTTATGGATGGACCATGACTTGGTCTGGCCGGTTTTTAGGTTTCGTGTGGCGATGGATGTCACACGTTTCGACTCCCCGGTATCGTTCTGATAAAACGATTCGCAGGAGTAGTGGATTACGTAAACTCGGTTCGCGTCGAGGTAGAGGTCTTCGATTAAAGCTCTGCTCCTCTTGCGATCCTTTACCCGATCTAGCTCTGCTCCCACACCTTTCCCCTCAACCCAGTGCAATGTAGGCGAGCTAGCGATTCTGCCCTCAAATGTAGGTGCCCGCTAGATTCACCTCTAGCTCTGTCTATGACTCTGGCGAAGGGTACACCGCCTGGGGACAATCGGCCTGCTATGTCTTGGCGGACTGCCCTACCAATTGGCGGGGCCTACAACGGCCGCTTTTTAAGGTCGATGGAAAGCAGGACCATACGCTCCTGCCGAAGCTAGCTGGCAGGCGTCAGCCAAGAGGCGTATCCTACAACTGCTTGCTCCGAGACTTGTTGGCCTACAGCCTCCCCTTGGAGACATCTGATAGCCCGCCGCCGAGGCGGGCTTCTTGCTACCAGATCCGTAGGCAGCGGTGGCTAGGTGCCCAAGCTAGGCTCCGCCAGAGCGCATACTCAACATCAGCGATCTACCCGTCTCCCTAGTCCGACGGTTATCGACGTATCCAAGTCCTTTATCAGGCGCATGGAAAGCCGGCGAAGACTGGGCTAGATGCGCTACGCAGCCATTGCTTCGCAGGATTCTGCGCAGGCCATACAGGCCTGTGCGCAATGCTGACAGTGGTCTGCCTTATGCTGACCGCACTCCTCCCCGCAGGCCCGGCAAATTTTGGCGCATAGGGCACATAGCTCTCTGGCAAGCATGCTTTCTCGTGCCATCAAGGTAGCCGCAAGCTTGCACATATCTGCGCAATCCCTGTCCAGCTTGATGCAGTCAGCCATCATTTTTACATCCTGTTCTTGAAGGCAGGCTGTCGCACAGCCTTCACAGGCCAGCGCACAGCGCAGGCATTCCGAGATGCATTCTTCAAAGCGACTGTTCATGGTCATATCTCCGGTATCGGGTCGATGTGATGCCAGTAAACCGTTTCAAAACGGTATGTAGCGTTCGACCTGACGGGGTCCTGAAGATTGATTACATTTCTGTAAGCTTGTCCGAAGCATCTCGGTGTGAAGGCCTGCCGGATCATTTAAGGCTGGAAAATCACTGCTTCTGAATGCTCACGATTTTCGCGACGCTTCCCTCCATACGGAATGCAAATTCCACCTTGTCTCCTACGTTCAAGCCGTTCAGCCGTGCAGGTTCCGCTTGGAAACCCATGGTCATCGCCGGCCATTTGAGCTCTGCTACTGGGCCGTGGGCCAAGGTGATTTTTCCGCTTTGCGGATCCAGCGCCTTAATTGTCCCTTCAGCATGCGCAGTGGATGCCGCCTGGGTGCCTTGGCCACCCTCGGCGGAAGCTGGCATGTTCTTCATGTCCATACCATCCATGTCCTGGGCATGCACACTGGCGGCGAAAACTGTGACCAGGCCTGCGATGACGAATAGCTTTTTCATTGGATTACTCCTGAAAAGTGAGGGGTTGTTACAGCGAGTTCGCGGCGACGGACCAGCCAGTACGCCGCAGGTATTACAAACAGGGAGAGCAATGGAGCGGTCAGCATCCCGCCCACCATGGGCACCGCGATGCGACTCATGACCTCGCTGCCGGTACCGCTGCTCCAGAGGATGGGCAGCAGGCCTGCAACGATGACCGCCACAGTCATTGCCTTGGGTCTGATGCGCTGCACCGCGCCCTCACGGATTGCATCGAGCAGCGCTGCGCGTGTGGTTTCGCATTCGGCCTGACGCTCAGCCCAAGCGTTATTCAGGTAAATGAGCATGATCACCCCGAACTCCGCCGCTACGCCGGCCAGGGCAATGAAACCTACGCCTGTGGCCACCGACAGGTTGTAGCCCAGCAGATACAGCAGCCAAACGCCTCCGGTTAGGGCAAAAGGTAAGGTGCCCATGATGAGCATTGCTTCACCGAAGCGCCCAAATGTCAGGTAAAGCAGCACGAAGATAATGGCCAAGGTGGCCGGCACCACCCAGGCCAGGCGGGCGTTCGCCCGCTCCAGGTATTCGAACTGACCGGAGTAGCTCAAGCTCATGCCCGGATCGAGCTTTACCTCGCTGTCGATAGATTGACGTAGGTCTGCGACAACAGACGATAGGTCTCGGCCGCGCACATCGATGTACACCCAACCTGAGGGGCGAGCATTCTCGCTCTTGAGCATTGGCGGGCCATCGGCAATACGTATGCGGGCCACGGTGCCGAGCGTGAGCTGGCCGCCCTGCGAGGTGTAGATCGGAAGCTGACGCAACGCCTCCACGGAATCACGCCATTCGCGTGGATAGCGCACGCTGATGGGATAACGAGCTAACCCTTCAACCGTTTCCCCAATGGTTTCGCCACCTATTGCACCGGCAACAATAGCCTGAACGTCGGTGATGTTCAGGCCATAACGGGCAGCGGCATGGCGGTCGATGTCCAGATCTATGTAGCGGCCGCCAGTCAAACGCTCTGCCAGGGCCGAAGTCACTCCAGGCACCTTTTTCGCTGCCCGCTCCACAGCAAGGGTAGCCCGGTCTATCTGGTTCAGATCGCTGCCGGCAACCTTGACGCCGATTGGACTCTTGATGCCGGTGGCCAGCATGTCAATCCGGTTGCGGATAGGCGGAATCCAGATGTTGGTGAGCCCGGGCACACGCACGATACGGTCAAGCTCTTCGATGAGCTTCTCCGTGGTCATACCGGTACGCCATTCACTCTTGGGCTTGAGCCGCACGGTGGTCTCGAACATCTCCAGAGGTGCAGGGTCGGTGGCCGACTCGGCGCGGCCGGCCTTACCAAAAACACTGGCTACCTCGGGGACGGTACGAATCAAGCGATCCGTTCGCTGCAACAGCTCTGAAGCTTTCTGCGCCGAGAGCCCAGGCAAGGCTGAAGGCATGTAGAGCAGATCACCTTCATCAAGGGGGGGAAGAAACTCGCCGCCGAGATGGTTCAAGGGCCACAGACTGCTGAGCAGGATAAGCGCTGCTCCAGCGAGGGTCACCAGAGGCCGGCGCAGGACGACCTCCAATGCCGGACGGTATAGCCGGATGAGCACCCTGTTGAGCGGGTTGCGCTGTTCCGCTGGCAGTGGCCCTCTGATCCAGTACCCCATCAGCACCGGTATCAGGGTCACCGATAACGCAGCCGCCGCTGCCATTGCGTATGTCTTGGTAAAGGCCAGGGGGGCAAAGAGGCGGCCCTCTTGGGCTTGCAGTGTGAACACCGGGATGAACGAGAGCGTGATGATCATGAGGCTGAAGAACAGCGCAGGACCAACCTCCACGGCTGCCTCCGTCATAACCTTCCAATGCGCTTCGCCCCGCAAAAGTTGACTAGGGTGCCGGGAATTCCAGGCCTCAACTCGTTTGTGGGCGTTCTCGATCATGACCACGGCAGCGTCCACCATTGCACCGATGGCTATAGCGATTCCGCCAAGGGACATGATGTTGGCGTTGATGCCCTGATGACGCATGACGATCAGCGCAATCAGAATTCCCACGGGCAGCGACACGATGGCAACCAGCGACGAGCGCAGGTGCCAGAGAAACGCTGCGCATACCAACGCCACTACCACAAACTCCTCGACAAGTTTGTGACTGAGATTCTCCACAGCACGGTCGATCAGCTGGCTGCGGTCGTAGACGGTGACAAGCTCCACCCCGGTAGGTAGGCCTTTCTTCAAGGTTTCGAGCTTGGCCTTAACGTGCGCGATGGCCTCACGAGCATTCTTGCCGCTGCGCAGGATAACCACTCCACCTACGGCCTCACCGAGGCCGTCCAGCTCGCCTATGCCTCTGCGGGCTTCCGGACCTATCTGCACCGTAGCGACATCGCCTAACTTCACCGGCACGCCCTTGGCAGCCAGTCGCAGTGGGATCGCTCTGAAATCGTCCAACGATGTTAAGTAGCCCGCCGCACGAACCATGAATTCTGCTTCGCCTTGCTCCAGCACACCGCCACCGGTCTCCTGGTTGGCCTTGCCTATAGCCTCCACCACTTCAGCTTGGGTGATACCGAGGCTGGCCATGCGAAGCGGATCGAGGACGACTTGGTACTGCTTGATCATACCGCCGATGGTGGCCACCTCAGCGACATCCGGCAGGGTCTTGAGCTCATAGCGCAGGAACCAGTCCTGCAGGCTGCGCAGTTGCGACAGGTCATGGCCGCCATTGCGATCAACCAGCGCATACTGATAAATCCAGCCCACTCCGGTGGCGTCCGGTCCCAATACCGGCTTGGCTGCCGCAGGTAATCGCGATTGCGCCTGGCTCAGATACTCAAGAACCCGAGAGCGCGCCCAATACAGATCGGTGCCATCCTCGAACAGCACGTAGACGAAGCTGTCACCGAATGCGGAGAAGCCACGTACTGTTTTGGCTCCCGGAACCGAAAGCATGGTGGTGGTCAGCGGATAGGTCACCTGATTCTCAACGATCTGAGGTGCCTGTCCTGGGTAGGACGTGCGGATGATCACCTGTACATCCGACAGGTCGGGCAAGGCGTCGATTGGCAGGCTCCTCACCGAGACGAATCCCCATGCCACCAGAAACAGCGTGGCGAGAAGCACCAGCACGCGGTTGCCTACCGACCAGCGAATCAGTTTGGCAATCATGGTTGGCCCTCCAACACTTTGATCTGCTCAACCACCATGCCCTCGTCTCGTTCGCGTATGCCAAAGCGAATCTGCGCACCGACCTTGAGGCCATCAAGGAGCGACTGATCAGCCACCGGAAAGGTCATGGTCATCCCAGGCATGCCCAGGGTGAGGAAGGGACCATGGGCAACGGTGAGCTGGGCTCCGTCTATCTGCACGATACGGCCGTTCGCTTCATGGAGGGCGGGCCCCGCTTTGGGCTGAGCATCCTGCGCCGTCGCCGCTTCGATGCCTTTCAAATTAGCTTCGGAGTCCAGCAGGAATTGCCCGGATGCGACGATGCGCTGACCTGCCTGAAGGCCCTGCAACACCGCAACTTGCCCCTTGCTCTCCTGACCCAACACGACTTCCACCGGTCGGAAGCGACCATCGTCTTCAGCCAGCATCACCAGATCCCGCTTGCCGGTGCGTATGACCGCCTCGGCAGGCACCAAGAGACTCTCCTCGGCGGACACGCTGGGATGGAGAGCCACCTGTGCGGTCATTCCAGGACGAAGCCGTCCATCCGGGTTGGGCAACTCGATACGCAGGCGCAAAGTACGGCTTTGCAAGTCGGCATCGGCCAACAGCGCAGTCAGCTTGCCCGGTACGGGATCACCTGGAAACGCTGGCAATTGCGCCTGTACAGGCTGGCCTTCGTGGAGACCTTGAGCCTGGGCTTCTGGCACGGCGGCTTCCAGCCAGACGTTGGCCACTCCGTTGATCCTTGCCAAGGTAGCCCCCGGCGTCAGCGTCATGCCGGGTCGTAGATCGAGAACCTGGATTACACCGGCAGTAGGCGCAGAAAGTGTGACCGAGAGCTGCACCTTCCCAGTACTCGCGACCCGGTTGATCAGGTCGACCGGCATGCCGGAGAGCACGAGCCGCTGTCGCGCCGCCGCCGTCAGCTGAGCGTCGCCGGAATGTCGCAACGCCAGATATTCTTCCTGCAAACCAGCCCACTCCGGGGTCAGCACATCGGCTAGAGGAGCCCCTTTGACAACTATGTCCCCCGTCGCTCGGCCATATGCGCGTTCGACGTAACCGCCAGTACGGGCCTGCAATACGCTGAAGTCGCGTTCGTCGAACGCCAGAACGCCGCTCACGCTCAGGGATCGTTCAAGCCGGCCAGCCGTCACCGTTGCCAATCGAATCCCGAGATTTTGCTGGAGCCCAGCCGAGACCTGAACCGCGAGCTGCCCCTTGTCATTCGCGTCGTCTGAATACTTGGGCACGAGCGGCATATCCATGAATGGCGATTTACCGGGTGCCGGGAAATGCTGCTGGGGATACATCGGGTCGTACCAGTACAGCGCTTTTTGCTCACCATCTGGCTGAGATGGGGTAACCGTGCCACGTCCACCCAGCCAGAAGCCCGCACCTATCCCAATAGCAAGGGCAGCAGCCACAACCAAACCAACCGACCTACCCCTCATGCCTGCACCTCTCCATATACGAAATGCAGACGCGCTTCGGTATGAGTCAGCAGGTTGCTGACCGGCGTTCTCAACTCGTGAGCGATATCGGCAGAGAAGTTGGACAACCGAACGAATGTATCCTCCAACCGTCCCAGCATCCCGTTGAAAGACAGGATGAGTTCCTGAAGCTCAAGCGGTACGGGCTCCAGTGGAATGCGCTCGCGGAGAGATTTTGCCGACATCCCGGTGGCCACTTTGGTGATTTGCCTGACAGGCCGGAGTCCGCTTTTGGCCACGACCCAGCCCAAGCCTGCGCTCACAATCGCGCTGATCACCAAGCCGATGCCGAACCACCATTGCAGGGTGACAAAGAAATGCGCGTGAGTGGTGACATCGAGCATCAGCACGGCCGTTACCGGTTCCGGCTCGCCCGCGATAGTCAACTGGGCGGTGATACCGCGGAAGTTCTGCGCTTCATCCTGCCATTCCCAAACCGCACCCTGGCGCGCCTGCTCGAACCGCTGAGGGATTTGGGAGGCTTTGGAGTCTGAAAAAAGGACCGTGCCGTCAGCCTTGGTGATTTTCGCCGAAAGATCCTGATGTGCGCCGAGCAATGCCCGCAGTTGCTGCTCCTGATCGTCGAGCTCGCCTCGCGCTGCTGAAATGGAAAGGACATGACGCGTTGACTCCAGCTTTTCGGCAAGCGCCTGCTCATCCAGCATCCGGAAATGGTGCTGGCTGAGCCCGTAGAAAGCCACGCCGGCAACGACCAAGACAGCAGTCACCGCGAACATGAACATTAGTGTCAGTCGCTTGACGAGGGATGATTGCGGGCGCATCACTCGGGCACATCCATCATGTAGCCCATGCCTCGGGCGGTGTGGATGAGCTTTGGCGCGAAGTCGTCATCAATCTTGGCCCGCAGTCGGCGAATCGCGACCTCGATCACGTTGGTGTCACTGTCGAAGTTCATGTCCCAGACCTGAGAAGCGATCAGCGACTTGGGGAGCACCTCGCCGCGTCGGCGCATGAGCAGCTCCAACAGGGAAAACTCCTTGGCAGTAAGGTCGATACGCTTACCGTTTCGCGTAGCCCGGCGCTTGAGCAGGTCCACTTCAAGGTCTGCCATTTTCATGGTGGTTTGAGCAGAACCACCGTTGCCTCTGCGCAGCAACGTGCGAACCCGAGCCAGCAGCTCCGAGAATGCAAAGGGCTTCACTAGGTAATCATCAGCGCCCAGCTCCAAACCTTTCACGCGATCGTCTACGCCATCACGGGCCGTCAAGAAAAGGACCGGCACATCCTTACCCGCTGCGCGTATCTTGCGCAGAACCTCCCAGCCATCGAGCCCCGGCATCATCACATCGAGAATCAGCAAGTCATAGGCTTCGCTCTGCGCGTGTTGCAGGGCATCAGTGCCTGTCATCACCCGGTCAACGGTGAAGCCAGCTTCTGTCAGGCCTTGCTGGAGGTAGACACCGGTTTTCGGCTCATCTTCGGCTACGAGTAATTTCATCTGCTCTCATCCACGCGGGGTGCATCTCCAGTTTGCAGGAAAAAAGACGCCCAACCAGAAGCTGACGGAAAAGTAATGTCGAGATCAGTTTTCTGACAGCACCGCGAGGCTAACTTGACCACGTACCTGACGCCATGAGGCGCAGAACCATTGAGGATCTCCAGATGAACATGGTCAAAGCAATTGTGTTGGTCGTTACCTTCGGCACGGCAGGCATTGCCCTGGCAGAGGGCGGCGCGGACCGGACCTTTGCGCGGATGGAAGCGGCTCGCCAAAGTTCCATGCAGGGCTACCAGGTTGCGCAGGAGAAGAGAGAGCAGGCGCCAGTCGCCGCCCAGTCCAGCAAGCACGCGGGCCACGAAAGCTGCTGATCCGAGCTTACAGAAATGTAATCACCCCGGAATCTGAACTATGGCAGTTTCAGACTACGGCCTCTCATCAGCCTCGCGCAGTGGCGAAAGTCTACGAGACTGGTGAGAGCACCAATGAACCCAAGGGCTGCGCCATCGAGCAGCCTGGATATCAGCGATCTACCTGACTGGACGCAACGGCATGCAAAGCAAAACCACGAGACGATCTTTCGTCAAAGGCCTGGCCGCTACCGGACTTCTGGGTGGGCTCGGCATGTGGCGCGCGCCGGTCTGGGCCGTGACCAGCCCTGGCCAACCGAACGTGCTCAGCGGCACGGACTTCGATCTGTATATCGGTGAACTGCCCGTCAACATCACGGGTGCAGCTCGTACGGCCATGGCCATCAACGGCTCCGTGCCAGGGCCAATCCTGCGATGGCGCGAAGGCGACACCGTGACGCTGCGCGTACGCAACCGGCTGAAACAGGACACCTCCATTCACTGGCACGGCATCATCCTGCCCGCCAACATGGACGGTGTGCCGGGCTTGAGCTTCCACGGCATCGCTCCCGATGGCATGTACGAATACAAGTTCAAGGTCCACCAGAACGGCACTTACTGGTATCACAGTCACTCAGGCTTCCAAGAACAGTCCGGGGTCTATGGGGCTTTGGTGATCGATGCCAAAGATCCGGAGCCGTTTGTATATGACCGTGATTACGTCGTCATGCTCAGCGATTGGACGGATGAAGACCCGGCGCAGGTGCTCTCCAAACTCAAGAAGCAATCTGACTACTACAACTTCCACAAGCGCACAATTGGCGACTTCGTTGACGATGTGAGCGAGAAAGGCTGGTCGGCCGCTGTAGCGGATCGGAAGATGTGGGCTGAAATGAAGATGAGCCCCACCGACCTCGCTGATGTGAGCGGGTATACCTACACCTACCTCATGAACGGCCAGGCTCCGAACGGCAACTGGACGGGAATCTTCAAGCCCGGCGAGAAAATCCGCCTGCGCTTTATCAACGGCTCGGCCATGACCTATTTCGATGTCCGGATTCCTGGGCTCAAGATGACGGTTGTGGCTGCCGACGGCCAGTACGTCAAACCCGTATCGGTCGATGAGTTCCGGATCGCCGTTGCGGAAACCTACGATGTCATCGTCGAACCTGAAAACGAGCAGGCCTATACGATCTTCGCGCAGTCCATGGACCGTACCGGGTACTCCCGAGGCACCCTGGCAGTTCGTGAAGGCTTGCAAGCGCCCGTGCCGGAGGTAGATCCGCGCCCGATCATCGCCATGAGCGACATGGGCATGGACCACGGCAGCATGGGCGGAATGGATCACGGCAGCATGGCTGGCATGGACCAAGGCAACATGGCCGGCATGGACCACAGCAAGATGGCTGGGATGGACCACGGCAGCATGGCCGGCATGGACCACAGCAAGATGGCTGGAATGGACCATGGCAGCATGGCCGGCATGGACCACAGCAAGATGGCTGGGATGGACCACGGCAATATGGCCGGCATGGATCACAGCAAGATGGCTGGGATGGGTCATGAGGGCATGGCCGGCATGAGCGGGGCAATGCAGAGCCATCCGGCTTCCGAGACCAACAACCCGTTGGTCGATATGCAGACCATGTCGCCGACCCCGAAGCTGAACGATCCGGGAATTGGCCTGCGCAACAACGGGCGCCGAGTGCTGACCTACGCCGATTTGCGGAGCACCTTCATCGATCCCGATGGTCGAGAGCCTGGACGCACAATCGAACTGCACCTTACCGGCCACATGGAGAAGTTCGCGTGGTCGTTCGACGGTATCAAATTCTCCGACGCTGAACCGCTGCGGTTGAAATATGGCGAGCGTCTTCGCATCACCTTGGTCAACGACACCATGATGACTCACCCCATCCACCTCCACGGTATGTGGAGTGATCTGGAGGACGAGAATGGCAACTTCATGGTTCGCAAGCACACCATCGACATGCCACCTGGCTCAAAACGAAGCTATCGCGTCACCGCAGACGCCTTGGGACGTTGGGCCTATCACTGTCACCTACTGTTCCACATGGAAATGGGCATGTTCCGAGAAGTCCGTGTGGACGAATGAACCGGAGATCTGAGATGAGCAAACCAATGAAACGAAGCGCCTTTTTCCTTTCTGCTGCGATGGTAGGCATGCTGGCTGTTTATGCCCCGTCGTCGTGGTCCAGCGACAACCATGATCAGCACTCACAGAAATCCACCGAGGCAGGCAAAGCCAAAGGCTCGCAGGACAAGCAGGGCCAGGGGATGAACCATGAAGGCATGGAGCATGGTTCCATGGAAGGTATGGACCACGGCTCGATGAAGGGGATGGACCATGGCTCGATGGAAGGCATGGACCACGACAAAATGATGGAATCGCATGGCAGCGACAAAACTAAGGCAGGGAAAGATGGCCAATAGCTTTGGGCGGCCTTCGCTGCTGGCCCTGACTGTTTCAATCGGCATGCTGGGCGTAACGCCCAGCTTCGCCGCTGAAGAAATGGATCACTCGGGCATGGATCATTCGAAAATGGGGCACGGTTCCATGCAAATGGATGCTGCTCCGTCCGAATCGATGCCGGCGATGGATCACAGCAAGATGGGGGTTAGCAAACATCAGAAACAGACTGCCCCTGTTGATCACAGCCAGATGGGGCATGCTCAAAGCCAGAGCAAATCCAGCCCGGTGGACCATAGCAAGATGGACCATGGAACCATGAAGGGCATGGATCACGGTTCGATGAAGGGCATGGACCATTCCCAGATGAATCATGGTTCAGCGACTTCTCCAACCACAACTAGCCGCACGCCGATTCCAGTGCTCACTGATGCCGACCGTGAGGCAGCCTTTCCGCCTTTGGGTGGCCACCAGGTGCACGACAGCGGAATCAACAGTTTCTTCCTGTTGGACCAGCTCGAATACCAGGACGCCGATGAGGGCAGCACCCTGGCCTGGGACGCTTCAGGCTGGGTAGGCGGTGACATTAATCGACTCTGGGTTCGTTCGGAAGGCGAGCGCACCAATGGGGTAACCGAAGACGCCGAGCTGCAATTGCTTTACGGCCGCTCGGTCAGTCCATGGTGGGATGTGGTCGCCGGGGTCCGTCAGGATTTCAAACCGGAATCCCCACAGACCTGGGCAGCCTTTGGTATTCAGGGCATGGCCTTGTATGACTTCGAGGCCGAAGCCACGGCGTTCATAGGCGAGAACGGCCAGACTGCTGCGCGTCTTGAGGGCGAATACGACATCCTGCTGACCAATCGCTTGATTTTGCAGCCCACGGCCGAGGCGAACTTCTATGGCAAGAACGATCCTGAGCGCGGTGTTGGCTCGGGTCTGGCCAATACCGAAGTCGGCCTGCGTCTACGGTATGAAATTGTCCGCCAGTTTGCTCCATACATAGGCGTTACCTGGAGCCGCTCCTACGGCAACACCGCTGACTTCATCCGAGACGAGGGTGGAGATGTTAATGAGGCACGCTTCGTTGCCGGTATCAGGATGTGGTTCTGAGAATTTCAACATGAAAAGAACAATTACAACGCTGCTCGTGGCCGGTACTTTCGGAAGTGCTGCTGTATTGGGCACGGCGTATTTCGGCTTGGTGAATGTCGGCGCCGATGATCCTCACTTTCCGGCTGTCCATTCGTTTCTCGCCATGGCTCGCGACCGGTCGATTGAGGTTCGAGCGCGAGACATTGAAGTGCCTGACCTAAAGAATGCCGCGTTGATCAAGGCAGGAGCAGGCAACTACAACGCCATGTGCATTGGGTGCCACCTCGCCCCAGGCGTTGGGCAGACTGAACTAAGCCAAGCGCTATACCCGTCGCCACCTGACCTCACCAAGGTCGGTGTCGGAGGCGATCCGGCCGCCGCATTCTGGACGATCAAACACGGTATCAAAGCCACCGGCATGCCCGCTTGGGGCAAGAGCATGGGTGATGAGTACATCTGGGGAATCGTCGCGTTCCTGAACCAACTGCCCCAAATCAATCCTGAGCAGTACAAGGCTCTAGTGGCCACGAGCGGTGGCCACAAGCACGGCGGCGGTGAAAGCGATATGCACAACCATGAGGGCCAGCACGGCGTAAGCAGTCGTGCCGAGCATGGTGATCACGACGAAGCGGCAGACGACGATCATGCCCAGGCAGCTCACGACCACGGAACTGCACCCGCAGGCTCCGCCCAAGCGGCAGATCATCACGGTGACCACAATGCGGCCGAGGCCCATTCGGATCCCCACCCGGCATCGTCGCCTAAGACGCATGTTCACAAAGACGGTAAGGAGCACACTCATGCCAACTAACCGGGTCTTCGTTCGGCTAGCTGCTATCGCTGGGCTTCTGGTGACCTCGGCGGCCTACGCTGCCGAGCCATTGTCCATCAACGTTCACCGAGACGCGAACTGCGGTTGCTGCAAGAAGTGGATCGCGCACCTGGAAGCTAATGGTTTCAAAGTGATCGACCATGTTGAGACGGACATGAGCGCAGTGAAACAGAAGGTGGGCGTAGCGCCACGGTTAGCGTCCTGCCACACAGCAGTGATCGACGGAAAGTTTGTCGAAGGTCACGTGCCAGCTGAGCAGATTCGAGAGCTCAGGGGGCGGAACGATCTGGCCGGGATCGCCGTACCAGGAATGCCAGCTGGATCCCCAGGCATGGAGGTTGATGGCGTAAGCCATACCTACCAAGTCATTGGTTTAACCAAAAGCGGCGAGGACCAAGTAGTCGCCAACTATCCGGCCAAATAACACATCGACCAGAAGGACGGCAGTAGGCTGACTGCCGTCCCATGTGCTCCGGCTAGAAAGCTTCATCTGCTCAACACGACGATACAGTGGGCCTGTAAAAGATAGCTAATCAGATTCACGGCGCTCGCGTACTGGTTTGAGTACGATATCGCCGTTGATGAGCTCCATGGAGAGTATGTAGCCCGTCGTAAGCCCGAGCTCGCGCAGAATATTGTCGGGTAATTCCACAATCACATCGCCGGAGCCGTCGCCGGGATCAGGCACTTTACCGTGCTGCGCACTGATTCAGTCATTAGGCTCTCCTGTCTGAGCTACCAATCCTCATCGTACTCCACGAGTCATGTAAGCCGGTCACCAGGCGATCAATCGCCGGAATTGACGCTTCAACCCGGCTTTTTATCAGCGTAAGTCCTGTCCGCTCGCTCAGTGCTCAGTTCTGGCCCCGGCAACCGACTCCAGCGGTCCGGTATTCAAGGATTTTCACGTCTCCGTTGGAATCCTCGTAGTTCATCTGTGCCGGCATCACGTCACAGCTCGCCGTGGTCGATGTCATGCTGATTACCCTCGCCACGTCGGGCCGCATCCCGTAGCGATAATGGATCACCTCCGGTGGCTTCTTACCATTGGCGGCTGCATAAGCTCGCATAGCTTGCTCATTGGCCTGAATCATTTTCCCGTATAGACGGTCGGATCCTCCTTCGGCGAGTGCGGCTGAGGAGGCCACTATGGCCAGGATGGCGGTGATACTTTTGATGACTTTCATTTCAATCACTCCACTAGACGTGACTGAAGATTAAGGTTTGGTCGCTGTCAATTGAGTGATACGGGGATTACAAGGTTGTAAGTCCCGCTTGCAGAAGAAGGTAGCGTTGCGGCTTCACCGCATACCCGTTCCCCCTCAGGCAAACTATTGGTAGACACCCAAGAGTAGACGCTCAAGATAGTCCACTACTAGGCTGAACCCGAGCGACGTGTCGAGCATCTCGAATGGAACAAAACCCATCAAATGACCGCACGGCCGACAAAGCCACTGCTCCGCGAGCATCTGAGAGCCTAATACCTTCGATGCTATCTCCGGTCCTTTCGCATATTGGAACGCCACCGCGCTCTGCTGGGCATCCAGGCGATGGGCCTGAACGGGTTGGCTCAGAGCCGTCTCTGTTGGTTGGCTGAGATCTATTGCACGGTTTGCCCGGGCCCAGGCGCAAAAATTTCGAACCTATGGAGGCAACGGGCGTAATAAAAAATGCCAGGCACTGCCTGGCATTTACGAAATCTCTAATTGTACTGTTCAAATCATTTACTACTTGTTGTTGATGCATTGCGAATACATCGAGTAACGAACAGTCTTCAGCGTGCCCTGGGAGTTCTCGAAGGTCATCAACCGTGGGTAGACCTGGCAGGTACGGGGGTCCTGCGACTGACGTACGAACTTAGCAACGTCGATCTTCATGCCATATTTGTAATCCTGAATCTCTGGCATTGGCTTGCCATTTTTCTCCGCGTACTTGGCCACTGCGGTCTGGTGTTCCTTGGTGTATTGCAGCTGCTTGCTCTCGGAGAAAGTGTTGGCCTGCGAAGCCACCGAGAAAACAACAAGTGCAGCAGCGATAATTAGCTTTTTCATAAAACCCTCTAAATTTCAAAACTTCTCGGGCATAACCTTAGCAATGCATAGGCATCACCGGCATGACGAGAAACTTACAATTTTGAAAGGTAAGTGCATCTACTTCACTTTAATCGAGTAGGAGGCGGGTTCACGCCCGCCGTCCTCTCACACCACCGTGCGTACGCTTCCGTACACGGCGGTTCAGGTTATGCGACTAAGCCGGTTGATCGTATCCAGTATCGAGACAAGCCCAAGGCGTCCCATAGTTTCTTCGGCAGCGCCTGATTCATATGTGGTGCACCCGAGTTCCACCATGGCCGCCTTCCATTGGAGGTCGATTTACAGGCACGCTCTGCACCCAGCCCCAGCCGTATCAGGTTGCGAGCCCTCGTCGAAGGCTGCTTCCATTGTCGCCAGATGACACAGCGCAGTTTGTGCCTGAGCCACGTGTTGTGGGCTTCTCTTTAGCGGAGGCTGTTAGCTAACCACTTCGGCCTCGTCGCCGTCTTCATCCTTGCGGTGTGCCCAGTGATACAGGGCAGGCAATACCAGCAAGGTCAGTGCGGTGGAGGACAGGATCCCGCCAATTACCACCGTTGCCAATGGACGCTGAACTTCTGCACCGGTACCGGTGGCCAAGGCCATCGGGATGAAGCCCAGGGACGCTACCAAAGCTGTCATCAAAACAGGTCGCAGACGGGTCAATGCGCCTTCATCGACTGCCTGCCTGAGCGTCCGCCCCTCCTCTCTTAGCCCGCGGATGAAGGCAATCATCACCAGGCCGTTCAGGACTGCAACGCCGGACAGTGCAATGAAGCCGACACCTGCCGAGATCGACAGTGGGATGTCCCGTAGCCACAGCGCCACAACACCACCGGTAAGTGCGAATGGAATACCAGTGAAGACCAGCATGCCGTCTTTCAGGTTGTTGAACATCAGGAACAACAAGGTCATGACCAGTAGCAAGGCGACTGGAACAACGATCTGCAGGCGTTTGGCTGCCGACTGCAGCTGCTCGAACTGGCCACCCCAAGTCGTCCAGTAGCCTGCAGGAACTTGCACTTTCTTATCCAGCGAAGCGGTCGCCTCCTCAACGAAGGAGCCCAGGTCACGGCCTCGAACGTTGGCGCTGACGATTACCAGGCGTTTGCCGTTCTCGCGGCTGATTTGGTTCGGGCCCAGTTGCAGGTCCAGATTAGCGACCTGCGACAGCGGGATGAAGCCGATTTGATTGGCACCCTGAGCCGCATTAGCGGGTACCGGGATCAGCAAACTGGACATACCCGCTACGTCGGTACGAACGGTCTCAGGCAGGCGCACTACCATGTCGAACCGGCGGTCGCCCTCATACAGCGTGCCGGCCTGGCGGCCACCCACGGCGATAGCGATCGAATTCTGAACATCCGCGATATTCAGACCGTAGCGTGCTGCTTTTTCGCGATCGATGTTGATAGTCAGCACCGGCAGACCGGATGTCTGTTCAACTTTCACTTCCGACGAGCCCGGTACCGCTCGTAGAGCTGCCGCGATCTTGTTGGCGGTGTTGTTAAGCACGTCCATGTCATCGCCGAAGACCTTCACCGCGACGTCACTACGTACGCCCGAAATCAGCTCGTTGAAACGCAACTGGATTGGCTGTGACAACTCATAGTTGCTTCCTGGAACACCTGCCGCGGCCTTCTGCACCTCAGCAATCAGCTCATCGCGTGGCTTCTTGGGGTTAGGCCACTGATCCTGAGGCTTGAGCATGATGTAGGCGTCAGAGGCGTTTGGCGGCATCGGGTCAGATGCAATTTCTGCGGTACCCGAGCGTGCGAACATCCGCTCAACTTCAGGCACCTCCGCTATCACCGCTTTCTCCAGACGCTGCTGCATCTCGACGGACTGAGTGAGGCTCGTTCCAGGCACACGCATGGCCTGAAGCGCAAAGTCGCCCTCACTGAGGCTTGGGATGAACTCGCTACCCATACGACTTGCCAGTACGCCGCTGAGCACGACCAAAGCTACTGCGGCCGAGAAAGCGATGTTCCGGTGTCCCAGCACCCATTGCAGAACCGGCTCATAGCGCAGTCGAGCTGTGCGCATGACCACGCCTTCCTCTTCCTTCACCTTGCCAGTGACGAACATGGCAATAGCTGCAGGAACAAAAGTAACGGACAGGATCATTGCACCCAGCAGCGCCATCACAACGGTGAAGGCCATCGGGTGGAACATTTTGCCTTCGACGCCGGTGAGGGCGAAGATCGGCAGGTACACCACCATGATGATCAGCTGGCCGAAGATCAGCGGCCGACGAGCTTCTCGCGCCGCGGCAAAGACCTCGTGGAAGCGTTCGGTTTTGGTAAGCATGCGGCCATGCTTATGTTGCGCATGAGCCAGTCGACGGATCGCGTTTTCTACAATAACCACGGCACCGTCGACGATGATGCCGAAGTCGAGTGCCCCCAAACTCATTAAGTTGGCACTGACCTTGTTGTTGAACATGCCTGTGAAGGTGAACAGCATGGACAGCGGAATCACCATCGCGGTGATCAAAGCCGCACGGATGTTGCCGAGGAACAGGAACAGAATGGCGATAACCAGGATCGCGCCTTCCACCAGGTTCTTTTTCACCGTCGCGATGGCTTTTTCAACCAGGTTGGTACGGTCGTAAACAGTCACAGCCACCACGCCCTTTGGCAGGGTGCGGTTGATGTCCGCCAATTTGGCGGCGACAGCTTGAGATACGGTGCGGCTGTTTTCACCAATCAGCATGAACACGGTACCGAGCACGACTTCGCGGCCGTTCTCAGTAGCAGCACCTGTACGGAGCTCTTTACCGATGCTGACGTCAGCTACGCTGCTGATGCGAATCGGTGCACCATCCACACTGGTGATCACGATGTTGGCGATGTCTTCGATATTGCCTACCTGACCCGGTGCACGGATGAGCAACTGTTCACCATTACGCTCGATGTAGCCGGCGCCGACGTTGGCGTTGTTACTTTCCAACGCAGCAACCAGGTCATTGAGTGTCAGCTTGTAGGTAGCCAGGCGCTTTGGATCCGGCGCAACCAGGAACTGCTTGGCATAACCGCCGATGGTATTGATCTCGGCCACACCCGGGACGTTACGCAGCTGAGGCTTGATGATCCAGTCCTGGATCACGCGCAGGTCGGTCGGGGTGTACGGCGTACCGTCCTCTTTGACCGCGCCATCTTCGGCTTCAACAGTCCATAGGAAGATCTCGCCGAGGCCGGTAGATACCGGACCCATGACGGCCTCTACACCTTCTGGCAGCTGTTCCTTCGCAACCTGCAGCCGCTCGTTGATCAACTGGCGGGCAAAGAAGATGTCAGTGCCATCCTTGAAGATCACGGTGACCTGAGACAGGCCAGAGCGAGACAGGGAACGGGTCTGCTGAAGGCCCGGGAGACCGGCCATTGCCGTTTCAACTGGAAACGTGATCCGTTGTTCGGTTTCCAAGGGCGAGTAACCAGGCGCTGCAGTGTTGATCTGCACCTGAACGTTGGTGATATCGGGTACCGCATCGATGGGCAGCTTTTGATAGCTGTAGATACCGATACCCGCCATGATCAGAACAGCGATCATTACTACGATGCGCTGCTCGATGGCGAATCTGATGATACGTTCAAACATGAGAAATCATCCTGTCAGTTCGCATCAGTGACCGTGTTCGGCAGAAGCTTTGCCGAGCTCGGACTTGAGTGTGAAGCTGCCACTGGTTGCTACCTGGGCGCCGGCTTCAATACCGTCGATGATTTCCACGTACCCACTGTCGCGGCGACCCAGTTTTACCGGGCGGGTGTCAAAGCCATCTGGGGTGCGTACGAATACCGAAGGTTTGTCTTCAACGGTCTGCACTGCGTGCTCGGGGACCGCTACGGCAACTCGATCGGTCTGGGAAGTGACCGCAATGTTCACGAACAGGCCTGGACGCCAGGCGCCGTTGGGGTTGGTCAAGGTGACGCGGACAGTAGCTGCACGGTTTTGCTCGCCCAGCAGGCTGCCGACATAACCCACCTTCCCTTCGACCTCGACGTTCATGTCAGGCGAAGAGACTTTCACCGCACGACCAGTCGTGACCTTGCCCAGATCTGTAGGCGGGACGGCGAAGGTTGCCCAAACCTGGTTCAGGTCGGAAAGGATGAAGGCGTTGGTCGCCTCGCTTACGACTTCGCCAACGGTCAGATGTTTCTCCACTACCACGGCGTCGAAGGGAGCTCGAAGCTCGTATCGATTACCGCCAACGGAGTTAACCGAGGCACCGATAGCGCCGACCTTCTGCTTGGCGTTGGCCAAGGAGATCTCCGCTTCTTGCAACGCTTGGCGTGCTTGGAGGTAGTCTTGCTCTGCAGAGATTTTGTCCTGCCACAGCTCTTTCTCACGCTGGAAGGTCACACGCGCCAGTTCGACGCGACGCTGTGCGGCCTGTTGTTCGCTGCGCAGGTCAGAGATCTGCTGGCTGGCGATTACAGCGAGGACCTGACCCTTTTTGACCGTCTCACCCAGGTCGGCCTGGACAGCTTCAACAACGCCAGGAACACGAGGAACCACGTGGGCAGTACGGTCTTCATCGAAGCGAATTTCGCCCGGGAAGCTCACGACTGTACCCAAGTCACGCGGCGCTGCAGCTTCCAGGGCAACGCCGGCTGCCTTGATCTGTTCATCGCTGAGCGTCAGTTTGCCCTCTTCTTCACCGCCCTCTTCGCTGTGGCCTTCTTCGCCATGGCCCTCATCACCTTCCTCTTGGGCGGCAGATGAGGCTTTCTTTTCGTCGCCATGGCCATCGTTAGCGCCATGTTCGGCGGTACTGGCGGCCTGCTGTCCGGAACTATTGTTCCAGGCAAGGCTGCCAAATCCGAGGGCTGCCACAGCGGCTACCGCGAGGGCGATCTTGCGTTTGTTATCCATTGCTACTCCTGCTGATCGTAGGCACCGGCTTGTTCAAGGCTGGGTGCCGAAGAAAATGTTTGGCCCGCTCAGCGAGCGCCGGCAGTTGAGCCGACTTCGCCATAAACCCTTTCCACCTGCGCACGCGCATTGGTCGCCGCTGCCAACGATTCGAGGTATTGGCCACGAGCGACGATCAAGGTGCGCTGGGCATCCAGCACTTCGATGAAGCCGAATTTGCCCATCTCGAAGCCGCGGGTTGCGGTCTCTACGGCTTGTTGGGCTGACGGCAGAATGGTCTTGTCGTAGGACTCGACCTCCTGCATTGCGGTGGACCACTGGTTCAACGCGGTTTGGGTTTCGGTGCGCAGGCGCAGCTCCACAGCATTGCGCTGGTCTCGGGCCTGATCGGCACGTCGAGAAGCGGAAAGAATGTTGCCTTGGTTACGATCGAACAGCGGCAGAGGCATAGACAGGCCCACAGTGTTGACCCGCTCGCGCACAGAGCGGTCGTACTGGCTGCCTACGCTGACAGTAAGATTCGGGATACGCTGAGCTTTCTCTGAACCGAGCGAGGCATCGCTCTTGTCGATCTGCACCACGGCCTGGCGCATTTCTGCGGTCTGATCGAGCTTTGCCAGCAGCTCTTCAGTCTGCGGTGGCAGCCCCGGGGAGAGGGTTGGCGATTCGAGTTGATCAAATACCGTGACTGAGCTCCCGGTAATTTGCGCGAGCTGCTGGTAAGCGGTCGCCTTTTCCGTTTCGGCACGTCGAACTTGAAGCTTGGCTTCGGCCAGTTGCACCTGGGCGCGGGTGGCCTCTACTGGGGACGATTTACCTGCGCGAACACGGCCATCGACGATGCGGAGACCGCGCTCAGTCAGTTCGAGAGATTGCTTGGCCAGATCAAGGCCTGTCTGGGCCCGCAACGCGGCGTAGAAGGCTTGCACGACGTCTGCACGCAGTCCGTTCACGCGACGGTCTAACTCCAGCTGTGCGGCGGTCTGCCCGAATGTGGCGACGTCAACCCGAGCCCCCCGCTTACCGCCCAGCTCAAGGGTTTGGCTGAGCGAAACAGTTGTCTGGCTGGTGTTACGACGGGTGTCTTCCACGTCGTACGAGATTGTGGGGTTGGGGATAAGTCCGGCCTGCTTGCGAGCGCCGTCAGCGATCCCAATCTCTTGCCTGGCTGCAGCTAGATCAGGGTTGGCATCCATGGCCGTCGAAAGCGCCTGGGGCAAGCTGATGCTTTGGGCAAGGGCTGCAGGTGCCATCAATCCAGAGATGACTGCACAGAGTGCAGCGATCTTCCAGGGCGAGACGGAGGTCTTGGATAAGACATTGCGGTTATACCGGGGCACTTTGATGGTCCTCGTGCACAAACTTCGATAAAGCTTGGCGAGAACGCCGAAACAGCTGCCAAGCCCCACTTGATTAGGTGATGGCACTCTAATGAGCGGTAGCTATCAGAGGGGTGGCTGGAAAATTACAATTTCGTAATAAATCCCTGTAATGCCCGTAAATACTGCGATTCCCAACCCGGCTCTATGATTTCGTTACAAGCAACGGAGATGGCAACCACGCGGTGCGAAGGCGCCAAATAACGGGCAGATGACGAAATTGTAATTTTCCTATCACCCTCCCGTTATCTTCGGCCTGCAAATATGAGCTCGCGCTACGCTAGGCGCGCCGCCGGGTCAGAACAATTAACGACACCCGCGCAGGTAAACATAATAAAAACTGCCGTGAATCAAAGGAGCATCGGATGAAAATCAAAGTACCACTGTATTTGGCGGCAGTTTCTGCGCTGTCTGGAAGCTATGCTATTTCGGCACAAGCTGAAGACAAGCCAGAGGGCTTCATTGAAGGCAGCAGCCTTACAGTGCTGAACCGTAACTTCTATTTCAATCGTGATAACCGCGACAGCACTGCCCCTACTTACAACAGTGGCAAAGGCAATACCAATGGCTACTCCGAAGCCTGGGCGCACGCAATCATCAGCAAATTCAACTCTGGGTTTACCCAGGGTACAGTGGGCTTTGGCGTTGATGCCTTCGCCATGATCGGCCTTAAGCTCGACACCGGTGATGGGCGCAACGGCGGCCGTAGCTCCTTCGACGTGCTGCCTGTTGATAACAAGGGCGAAGCTCGCGACGAATACACCAAGGTCGGCGGCGCAGCCAAAGTTCGCTTGTTCGATACCATCGTGAAAGTGGGTGATGTCTTCCCATCGACCCCGGTCGTTGCATCGGGTGACTCGCGACTGTTGCCGGAAAGCTTTCGCGGCGTGACCGTTGAGAACACCAGCATCCAAGGCCTCACCCTGCAGGGTGGTCGTCTGCATGCGATGAGCCAACCGGTCTCTAGCAACCTTAACGACAACTTCGTGACCTTCTACGGCGGCCCAGTCAACTCGCCATGGATCGGCTACGGTGGCGGTGATTACTCGATCAACGACAACTGGACCGTGAGTGCCTATGCAAGCCAGTTGAAAGACGTCTGGAACCAGTACTACGCCGGTACCAGCTTCGCCTACCCCTTGAACGACGATCTGGCGCTGATCGGCGGCTTCAATTACTACAAAGCCGTGGATGAAGGTAAGCGACGCCTGGGCGAATTTGACAACAACATCTGGAGTGCCAAGGTCGGCGTACGTTACGGTGCTCACACCCTGGCCCTCTCGCATCAGCGCAACAACGGCGACGACGACTTCGACTACCTGCGTCAGTCGGACTCGATCTTCGTCGACAACTCCATCCAATACAGCGACTTCAACTCGCCGAAAGAGCGTTCATGGATGCTGCGCTACGACCTGAACTTCACCAGCTACGGCATTCCAGGCCTGACGTTCATGACCCGCTACGCCAGAGGCTCGGGCGCGGATTACTCGAATGCTAACCAGTTCTACATGCGCACTGACGACAACGGCAACCCGCTCGACAATCAGAAGCGCTGGGAGCGTGACGTCGAAGTCAAATACGTTGTCCAAACCGGCCCGGCAAAAGATCTGTCCTTCCGGTTGCGCCAGGCAACCACGCGTGCCACTGCTTTCGAATCGGATTTGGATGAAACTCGTGTAATCATCGAGTACCCGCTTTCGATTCTTTAATTCGCTAACGGACCAGTTATTCATTAGCTGATCCTGTTAGTAAAACGAGCATTACGAATTCACCTTGAGTGGCTTAAGTGCTCCTTTGGTAAAAGGTGGATATTTGGCGCCCTTTGGGCGCCTTTTTTTTTTGGTGCGCCCGGCAGGGCGCGCTCACTCAGGGGTGAAAGTCCCCCGCACACCCGGCAAGGGGAAGTGCTA
>NZ_WIVZ01000042.1:0-44991 GCF_009600325.1 Pseudomonas sp. FSL R10-2189 | reverse complement strand
GCCTAAGCCCTGTGGGATACAGGACTCAGGCTGCGCTGGGCGCTAGTTAATCTGTCCAACTTTTGGGGGGCAGTTCATTTTGTAGGAGCGAGCTCGCCTCGCGATCTTTTGATCTTCTCTAGATCTTCAAAGATCGCGAGCCCTCTCACAAAGAAGCTGATTTCAGCGGCGACTAAAGGTATCTGGCTGGCTGCCCGAAACCTTGCGGCAGTGAATCAGCGCGTCGCGAATCATGAAGTTGACCAGTGTCGGCGACACCCCCAACTCTTTGGCGATGTCCTTTTGCTGCACACCGTGCAAGCGGTACATCTCAAACGCATAACGGGTGCGGCTTGGCAGCTCGGTCAGCGCGTCGGCGATGTTTTCCAGGGTCGAAAAATTGATATGCGAGGTTTCTGGCGAGGCGCCATTGATCACCACATTCAAGCCTTCCTCTTCTGTGCCCGAGTATTTCTGCTCCAGTGCCTGCTTGCGGTAGTGATCAATCGCCAGGTTGCGCACGATCTGGAACAGATAGCTCAGCTGCGCCTTGAATGACGAAGTGATCTGCGGCGCGGACTGCAAACGGAAGAAAGCGTCCTGCACCACGTCTTCGGCCCGTGATCGGCAGCCGGTGATCCGCGCTGCAATTTTGACCAGGATTAATCGGTTGTCGACAAAGGCTTGAAGTAAGGGTGAGTCACACCTGCTTGTGGACATTTGTTCCGTCATGGAGATCACCTGTGGCTAGTGAAAACGTGCGGGCCATTGCTCGGTTGGCGCCGTCACAGTGCGAAACAAACTAGGCTTAATGATAATGATTGTCAATTGAGAAAGGTAATTAATACCGATCCTTTCAAGAGATTGAGAAAAGCCTCACATCCCGCGCGTTTTGCTACAAAAAGCCACTATCGCGAGGGCTAATTATTTGCCCGGGTCAACCGTTCACAAGGGGCTAAGGTCTGTGTTGCAGACCCGCGATGAACGGTTAACACAGGAGGGTGATATGGCGTTTGCATGTGCACGGGCGGCGTTTTACGGCGGGGGCGCAGACCATGACTGAAGTCATTCAGTTGCGCTTGTTTTGCCTGCCTTACTCCGGCGCCAGCGCCATGGCATACAGCCGTTGGCGCCGCTTGCTGCCCGCCTGGATGCAGGTGCGGCCGCTGGAATTACCGGGGCGCGGGATGCGCATGGACGAGCCCTTGCAGAGCGATATTCGCGCATTGGCCGGCCAGTTGGCCGATGAAATCAGCCCGGAACTGGACCGCCCTTACGCGTTGTTCGGCCACAGCCTGGGCGGTCTGTTGGCCTTTGAACTGGCCCACGCCCTGCGTGAGCGCGGGCTGCCCGAGCCGCTGGCCTTGTTTGCATCTGCCACGGCCGGTCCGGCCCGCCGAGATGTCAGCGAGTACGCGGTGGCCAAGACCAACGCGCAACTGATCGAACGCTTGCGCGAACTCAACGGCACCCCTGAAGAGGTGCTGGCCAATGCCGAGCTGATGCACCTGATGCTGCCGATACTGCGCGCCGACTTCCTCTTGTGCGGCAGTTTCAGGCACGACCGGCGGGCGCCGTTGTCGCTGCCGATTCACGTGTTTGGTGGCAAGCAAGACAGCGTGCGCGCCGAGCAACTGCTCGATTGGCAGGCCGACACCAGCCGCGCGTTTTCCCTGGACATGTTTGAAGGCCATCACTTTTTTCTGCACCAGCAAGAAACCGCCTTGTTGCGTTGCCTGCGCCGCTACGCCGAAGAACACCTGCTGCGCCAGCGTCAGCAACAGGCTCGGCGGGTGCCCGGCTAAAGCGGCGCCGTGCTTTCTCGTCTCTCAAATACACCGAATTTATGCAAAGCCGACTTCAGGCAGGAAATCCCATGATGGACGCGTTCGAACTCCCTGGCACCTTGGCCCAAGCCCTGCAACAACGTGCAGCCCAGACCCCGGATCGACTGGCATTACGCTTTTTGAGCGATGACCAGAGTGCCAGCCAGGTGCTGACCTATGCTGACCTGGACTTACGTGCGCGGACTTTTGCCGCAGCCTTGCAGGCCAATGCAGCGGTGGGTGATCGCGCGGTCTTGCTGTTGCCCAGCGGCCCGGACTACGTCGCGGCATTTTTTGCCTGCCTGTATGCCGGAGTGATCGCCGTTCCGGCGTATCCGCCGGAGTCGTCGCGCCGCCATCATCAGGAGCGTTTGCTGTCGATTTTGAGCGACGCCGAACCGCGCGTACTCCTGACCAGCAGCCATTTGCGCGAGTCCTTGCTGGCCCTGCCCGAACTCAGCCGTGCCGAGGCGCCCGCGTTGCTGTGCGTCGACAGCCTAGAACCGAGCCTGGCGCAAGGCTGGCAGCCGGTGGCGTTGCAGGCCGATGACATCGCCTTTTTGCAATACACCTCAGGCTCCACCGCCATGCCCAAGGGCGTGCAAGTCACTCACGGCAATCTGGTGGCTAACGAGTTGCTGATTCGCCGTGGATTTGGCATCGACCTCAACCCCGACGACGTGATTGTCAGCTGGTTGCCGCTGTACCACGATATGGGCTTGATCGGCGGCCTGCTGCAACCGATTTTCAGCGGTGTGCCGTGCATCCTGATGTCGCCCGCGTACTTTTTGACCCGCCCGCTGCGTTGGCTCGAAGCCATCAGCGAATACGGCGGGACCATCAGCGGCGGGCCGGATTTTGCCTATCGGCTGTGCAGCGAGCGAGTCAGTGAAAACGCGCTGGCCGGGCTGGATTTAAGCCGTTGGCGCGTGGCCTATTCAGGCTCTGAGCCGATCCGCCAGGACACCCTGGTACGTTTCGCCGAAAAATTTGCTCTGTGCGGTTTTGACTCTGCCAGCTATTTCGCCTCCTATGGCCTGGCCGAAGCCACCTTGTTTGTCGCAGGCGGGCAGCGCGGGCAGGGCATCCCGGCCCTCAACCTGAATGAGCTGGAGCTGGCCAACAACCGCATCGTGCCGGGCGACGGCTGCGCGGTGATGAGCTGCGGCACTCAGCAGCCGCAACATGCGGTGCAAATCGTCGACCCGCACTCGTTCGAGCCCTTGGCGGATAACCGTGTCGGTGAAGTCTGGGCCAGCGGGCCGAGCATCGCCCACGGCTACTGGCGCAACCCGCACGCCAGCGCTCAAACGTTTGTTGCACATCAGGGCGCCACATGGCTGCGCACCGGCGACCTGGGTTTTATCCATGAAGGCCAGCTGTACATCACCGGACGCTTGAAAGACCTGCTGATCGTGCGCGGCCATAACCTCTACCCGCAAGACATCGAAGCCACCCTCGAGCGTGAAGTCGAAGTGGTGCGCAAAGGCCGTGTGGCGGCGTTCGCGGTCAATGTTAAAGGCGAGGAGGGGATCGGCATTGCCGCCGAAATCAGCCGCAGCGTGCAAAAAATCATGCCCGCCAACGCCCTGATCACGGCCATTCGTCAGGCCGTGGCCGAAGCCTGCCAACAAGCACCGAGCGTGGTCGTGCTGCTCAATCCGGGGGCGCTGCCAAAAACCTCCAGCGGCAAACTGCAACGCTCGGCCTGCCGCAGCCGTCTGGCCGACGGCAGCCTCGACAGCTACGCGCAGTTCCCGTGTGACGACGCTCAGCCGGCCAACCATGACCCGGCGCAGCCAGCCCATCAGTTGGAGGCGCTGATTGCGTGGATCTGGTGCGAGCATTTGCAGGTCGAGCAAGTGGCCGCTGATGATCATTTCTTCCTGTTGGGCGGTAACTCAATTCTGGCCACGCAAACCATCGCCCGCCTGCGTGAAGAACTGAAACTGGAACTCAACCTGCGCCTGTTGTTCGAGGCCCCGACCTTGAGCGCATTCACGGCTCGGGTCGCGGCGTTGCACCAGGATGGCGGTCTGGCCCAAGGCAGCATCGTCGGCTTGAGCCGCGATGAGGCGCTGCCACAGTCGCTGGCGCAAAACCGTTTGTGGTTTATGTGGCAGCTCGACCCGCAGAGCAGCGCCTACACCATTCCCGGCGCCTTGCGCTTGCGCGGCGAGTTGAACGAAACCGCGCTGTGCAGCAGCTTCGCGCATTTGGTTGAACGCCATGAAGCCCTGCGCACGCGCTTTTATGAGCGCGATGGCCAAGCCTGGCAAGGGGTTGAGGCCGCCGCGGATTTTGACCTGCAAGTCATCGACATCAGCGACGTGCCCGCCGCCGAGCGAGAAGCGCGGGCGCAGCAGATCCGCGAAGACGAAGCCCGCACCCAGTTCGACCTGAGCAACGGCCCGCTGTTCTGGGTCACCTTGGTCAAGCTCGATGACGAAGAGCACCAACTGCTGCTGACCTTGCACCACATCATCGCGGACGGCTGGTCGCTCAACCTGCTCATCGACGAGTTCTCGCGCCTGTATGCGGCGGCCTGCCTGGAGCAACCGTTAGAGCTGGCGCCGCTGGCTTTGCACTACGCCGACTACGGCAGTTGGCAGCGCCAATGGCTGGCCCAGGGCGAAGCCGAGCGCCAGCTCAGTTACTGGAAACAACAGCTGGGCGACGAGCAGCCGACCTTACAACTGACCACCGATTACCCGCGTTCGGCCGCGCAGCAACACAGCGCGTCGCGCCACAGCGTGCGCCTGGACGCACCGCTTGCCGAGGCCTTGCGTGAGACAGCAAAGGCCCATGACAGCACGCCATTTATGCTGCTGTTGGCGACGTTCCAGACCTTGTTGTATCGCTATACCGGCCAGCGCGATATCCGCATTGGCGTGCCAAGCGCTAACCGCCCGCGTCAGGAAACCCATGGCCTGATCGGCTTTTTTATCAATACCCTGGTGCTGCGTGCGCAACTGGACGGGCGCCTGCCGTTTGCCCAATTGCTCCAGCAAGCCCGTCTTGCCACGCTGGATGCCCAAGCGCATCAGGACCTGCCCTTTGAGCAACTGCTGGAAGCCTTCCCGCAGGCCCGCGAACACGGCCTGTTCCAGGTGTTGTTCAATCATCAGCAACGCGACCTGAGTGCTTTGCGGCGTTTGCCGGGCTTGCTCGCCGAAGAGCTGGAATGGCACAGCCGCGAAGCCAAATTCGACTTGCAGTTGCACAGCGAAGAAGACCGCCAGGGCCGCCTGAAACTGTCGTTCGACTACGCCGATGAGCGATTTGAGGCCAGCACCATTGCGCAACTGGCCGAGCATTTTGTCAGCCTTTTGCGCCAAGTTTGCGCCGACAGCCATAAGGCCCTGGCTGACCTGCATCTGCTCAGCCCGCAGCAGTTGCTTGAACAGGCGCGCTGGAGCGAAGCGCCGTGTGCTCCCGCGCAGCAATGGCTGCCACAGCAGCTTGAACAGCAAGCGCAGCTCACCCCGGACCACATCGCCCTGTTGTGGGACGGCGGCAGCCTCGATTACGCCCATCTGCATGGGCACGCCAACCGCCTGGCCAACTACTTGCGTGACAAGGGCGTGGGCCCGGATGTGCCGGTGGCGATTGCCGCTGAACGCTCGCCGCAACTGCTGATCGGCCTGCTGGCGATTCTCAAGGCGGGCGGCGCCTATGTGCCGCTCGACCCGGACTACCCGCCCGAGCGTCTGGCCTACATGCTGCAGGATTGCGGTGCGGCACTGTTGCTGACTCAAAGCCATCTGCTGCCGCGCTTGCCGAGTATCGAGGCCCTTAGTGTGATTGCTATGGACGGCCTCAATCTCGACAGCTGGTCCGCCCATGCGCCGGGGCTGCACCTGCACGGCGACAACCTGGCCTACGTGATTTACACCTCGGGCTCGACCGGCCAACCCAAAGGCGTCGGCAACACCCATGCGGCCCTGAGTGAGCGTTTGCAGTGGATGCAAGCCACCTACGGCCTGGGCGCCGACGATGTGCTGATGCAAAAGGCCCCGATCAGTTTTGACGTGTCAGTGTGGGAGTGCTTCTGGCCGTTGATCACCGGTTGCCGTCTGGTGCTGGCCGGGCCGGGAGAGCACCGCGACCCGCAGCGCATCGCGCAGTTGGTGCAGCAGTTCGGGGTGACCACCTTGCACTTTGTGCCGCCGCTGTTGCGCCTGTTTGTCGATGAACCGCAGGCCTTGCAGTGCCGCACGTTGCGTCGGCTTTTCAGTGGCGGCGAAGCCTTGCCCGCCGAACTGCGCAATCGCGTGCTGCAACAATTGCCCGCCGTGCAGTTGCATAACCGCTACGGCCCGACGGAGACCGCGATCAACGTCACCCACTGGCAGTGTGCACGTGATGACGGCGAGCGTTCGCCCATTGGCCGCCCCTTGGGCAACGTGGTGTGCCGGGTGCTCGACAGCGAATTGAACCCGCTGCCGGTGGGTGTGCCTGGGGAATTGTGCATCGGCGGCATTGGTATGGCGCGGGGGTATCTGGAGCGTCCGGGGCTGACGGCTGAGCGCTTCATTGCCGACCCGCTGGGCGAGCCGGGGGCGCGGCTGTACCGCACCGGTGATCAGGTGCGCTGGAACCGCGATGGCGCCCTCGACTACCTCGGGCGTCTGGATCAGCAGGTCAAACTGCGCGGTTTTCGCGTCGAGCCGCAAGAGATCGAAGCGCGCTTGCTGGCCCAGCCTGAGGTGGCGCAGGCGGCGGTATTGATTCGCGACACCCAGGCCGGGCCGCAATTGATCGGCTACTACACGGCGCTCGACGGGGCGCTGCCCGAGGCCGAACACAGCGTGCAACTTAAAGCCGCACTGGCCGCCGAACTGCCGGATTACATGGTCCCCGCGCAGTTGTTGCGCCTTGAACGCATGCCCCTGAGCCCAAGTGGCAAGCTTGATCGCCGGGCCTTGCCGGAGCCGGTGTGGCACGTGCGCGAGCACGTCGAGCCTCAGACTGAACTGCAACAACGCATCGCCGCAATCTGGCGCGAAGTGCTGGGGCAGGCCCGAATTGGCCTCAATGACGACTTCTTCGCCCTGGGCGGGCACTCGCTGCTGGCTACACAAATCGTTGCCCGCGTGCGTCAGGCTTGTGACGTTGAACTGGCCTTGCGAATCCTGTTTGAAGCCAGTGAGCTGGGCGCATTTGTCGAGCAGGTAGAGCGAATCCAGGCCAGCGGCCAGCGCAACACGCAACGGCCGATTCAGTTGGCGGATCGCAGCCAGCCGGTGGCGCTGTCGTACTCTCAGCAGCGCATGTGGTTCCTCTGGCAGATGGAGCCCGACAGCCCGGCCTACAACGTCGGCGGCATGGCGCGTTTGACCGGCTTGCTGGACGTCGAGCGTTTCGAGGCGGCATTGCAGGCATTGCTAATGCGCCACGAAACCCTGCGCACCACGTTCCCCAGCGTCAATGGCGTGCCTTGCCAACAGGTGCACCGCGACACGCGCCTGAGTATGGGCTGGCTGGACCTCAGCACCCTCGGCGACGGCGCCCGTGAGCAGCGTTTGCAGGCCCTGGCCGACAGCGAGGCGCATCAGCCGTTTGATCTGGAGCGCGGGCCGTTGCTGCGCGCCCATATGGTCAAGGCCGCCGCCCGCGAGCACTACTTTGTCCTGACCTTGCATCACATCGTCACTGAAGGCTGGGCGATGGATATTTTTGCCCGCGAACTGGGCGAGTTGTACGAAGCGTTTGTGGATGATCGCGCCTCGCCATTACTGCCGCTGGCCGTGCAATACCTCGACTACAGCGTGTGGCAACGCCAGTGGCTGGAGTCGGGCGAACGGCAGCGCCAGCTCGATTACTGGACCGCCAAACTCGGCACCGAGCATCCGCTGCTCGAACTGCCCGGCGACCGGCCTCGGCCTGCGGTGCAGAGCCATCAGGGCGGGTTGTACCGCTTTGACCTCAGTGACGAGTTGGCGGCGAAACTGCGAGGGTTCAATGCCGAACACGGCCTGACCCTGTTCATGACCGTGACCGCCACCCTGGCGCTGCTGCTCTACCGCTACAGCGGCCAGACCGACCTGCGCATCGGCGCGCCGGTGGCCAACCGCATCCGTCCGGAAAGCGAAGGGCTGATCGGGGCTTTTCTTAACACCCAGGTACTGCGCTGTGAGCTGGATGGCCATATGCGCGTGGCTGAACTGCTGGAGCAGGTGCGCCAGACCGTCATCGAAGGCCAGTCGCATCAGGACTTGCCGTTTGATCATCTGGTCGAAGCCCTGCAACCCCCGCGCAGCGCCGCTTACAACCCGCTGTTTCAAGTAATGTGCAACGTGCAGCGCTGGGAGTTCCAGCAAAGCCGGACGCTGGCAGGCATGACAGTGGAGTTTTTGCCCAACGATGCGCGGGCGACCAAGTTCGACCTCAATCTGGAAGTCACCGATCTCGACTACCGCTTGGGCTGCTGCCTCACCTACAGCACAGATTTGTTTGATGAACCGCGTATCGCCAACATGGCCGTGCACTGGCGCAATCTGCTGCACGCGCTGCTGGCCGACCCGCAACAACGGCTAAGCGAGTTGCCGCTGTTGGATGGCGCTGAACAACAGCGCTTGCTGGACGGGCTGGCACCTTTAGCGGGTGCGCAGCGTCTCGATCACTACGTGCATGTTCTGTTTGCCGAGCAAGCCCGAATGCGTCCTGCGGCCATCGCCTTGACCTTCGGCGGGCAGCACTTGAGCTACGCCAAACTTGAATGCCGCGCCAATCAACTGGCCTGGAAGCTGCGCGAGTTGGGCGTAGGCCCGCAGGTGCGGGTGGGGCTGGCACTGGAACGTTCGCTGGACATGGTCGTCGGCCTGCTGGCGATCCTCAAAGCGGGCGGCGCCTACGTGCCGCTCGACCCGGAATACCCGCTAGAACGCTTGCAGTACATGATCGAAGACAGCGGCATCAGCGTGTTGTTGAGCCATCGCAGCCTGTTTGCCGCGCTGGGTGAATTGCCCTCAAACGTGGTGCGCTGGAGACTCGAAGACGACGGCCCGCAACTGGCCGCGTACCCGTCCAGCGACCTGCCGTTTATCAATTTGCCACAGCATCAGGCGTATTTGATCTACACCTCGGGCTCCACCGGCCAGCCCAAAGGCGTGGTGGTGTCCCACGGCGAAATCGCCATGCATTGCCAGGCGGTGATTGAGCGGTTTGGCATGCGTGCGGATGACTGTGAACTGCACTTTTATTCGATCAACTTCGACGCTGCCACCGAGCGTTTGCTGGTGCCGTTGCTCAGTGGTGCGCGGCTGGTGCTGAGGGCGCAAGGGCAGTGGGACGCCGAAGCAATCTGCCAGCTGATCCGTGAGCAACAGGTCAGCATTCTGGGTTTCACTCCCAGCTACGGCAGCCAATTGGCCCAGTGGCTGGCCAGCCGTGTGCAGACATTGCCGGTGCGCATGTGCATCACTGGCGGCGAAGCACTGACCGGCGAGCACTTGCAGCGCATCCGTTCGGCCTTCCAGCCGAGCGTGTTTTTCAATGCCTACGGCCCGACCGAAACCGTGGTCATGCCGTTGGCCAGCCTGGCACCGGAACAGCTGGCCGATGGCGCCGCCACTGTGCCAATCGGTGAGGTCATTGGTGCGCGGGTGGCCTACATTCTCGACAGCCATCTGGCGCTGGTGCCCCAAGGCGCCACCGGCGAACTGTATATCGGCGGCGCAGGGCTGGCGCAGGGGTATCACCAGCGCCCCGGGCTGACGGCCGAACGCTTTGTGGCAGACCCGTTTGCGCGCAATGGCGGGCGCTTGTACCGCACTGGCGATCTGGTGCGCCAGCGCGCTGACGGCCTGGTGGAATACCTGGGGCGAGTCGATCATCAGGTCAAAATCCGGGGTTTTCGCATCGAACTGGGCGAGATCGAAAGCCACTTGCTCGGGCATCCAGCGGTACGTGAAGCCGTGGTGCTGGCGCTGGACATGCCGGGTGGCAAGCAACTGGCGGCCTGGCTGGTGTGTGATGAACAGGTTGAGGCGGGGGCGTTGCGCGAAGCGCTCAAGGCCCGGCTCAAGGCGCAACTGCCGGATTACATGGTGCCCGCGCAGCTGATGCTGCTGGATAGCATGCCGCTGACCGCCAACGGCAAACTCGACCGCCGCGCCTTGCCGGCGCCCGATGTTGAGCTCAATCGCCAGCATTACGTGGCCCCGCGCAATGCGCTGCAAGCCAGTTTGGCCAAGGTCTGGGGCGAGGTGCTGAACCTTGAACATGTCGGCCTCAATGACAACTTTTTCGAGCTGGGCGGCGACTCGATCCTGTCGATTCAAGTGGTCAGCCGCGCCCGGCAATTGGGGATTCACTTCAGCCCCCGTGACCTGTTCCAGCATCAAACCGTGCAAGCGTTGGCCAGCGTTGCGACCCAGACCGAGCAACTGACTGCCGAGCAGGGCGTACTCACTGGCGAATCGGCACTGACGCCGATTCAGCAGTGGTTCTTTGATACCGACATGCCGCAACGCGGGCACTGGAACCAGTGCGTGCTGCTGCAACCTGCCGAACCTCTTGAGCCTGCCTTGCTGGAGCGGGCGCTGCTGGCCCTGGTGATGCATCACGACGCCTTGCGCCTGAGCTTTGAGCAACGCAACGGGCAATGGCAGGCGCAGTACCTGGGCGCTGCGCCGCAACCGTTGCTGTGGCAAGCCTGCGTGGCGGACCTGCAAGACTGCGCCGGGCTGTTTAACGACGCGCAACGCAGCCTCGATTTGCACGCAGGGCCTCTGCTGCGCGCGGTACTCGTCGATGGCCCGCACGGGGAGCAACGCCTGTTGCTGGCGGTTCACCATCTGGCCGTCGACGGGGTGTCCTGGCGGGTCTTGCTGGAAGACTTGCAGGCGCTGTATCGCCAGCAGCCACTGCCCGCGAAAACCAGCGCATTCAGGGCGTGGACCAATCGTTTGCACGCTTATGCCAGCAGTGATTCGCTGCGTGAAGAGCTGGGCGTGTGGCAAGAGCACCTCAAGTGGCCAGCGGTGGAGCTACCGGGCGTTAACCACCATGGCGGGCGGCAACATCTGCACGGGCAAACGCTCAGTGTGCGGCTCGACGAGACGCGCACCCGGCAACTGCTGCAACAGGTGCCCAGCGCCTATCGCACGCAGATCAACGATGTGCTGCTGACCGCGCTGGCGCGGGTGATCTGCCGCTGGACCGGCCAGCCATCGACCCTGGTGCAACTTGAAGGTCACGGCCGCGAAACCCTGTTCGATGACATCGACTTGAGCCGCACCGTGGGCTGGTTCACCAGCGCTTATCCGCTGCGACTGACGCCGAACAGCCACCTGGGGCAGAGCGCTTCGATCAAGGCCATCAAAGAGCAACTGCGACACGTACCGCACAAAGGCCTGGGTTACGGCGTATTGCGCTACCTGAGCGACCCGGCCACGGGGCAAGCCCTGGCCGCGTTGCCCGAGGTACCGATCACCTTCAACTACCTTGGCCAGTTTGACCAGAGTTTTGCCAGCGATGCGCTGTTCCACCCGCTGGACGAGCCGACCGGCGCAGCCCACGACCCGCAGGCGCCGTTACCCAACGAGTTGAGCATCGACAGCCAGGTGTATGGCGGCGAGTTGGTTTTGCGTTGGACTTTCAGCGCCGAGCGCTATCAGCCCCTAGCCATTGAAGCGCTGGCCCGGGACTACCTCGCGGAGCTTGAAAGCCTGATTGCCCACTGCCTGAGCAGCGATGCGGGCGGGTTGACGCCATCGGACTTCCCGCTGGCCAAACTCACCCAGGCACAACTCGACAGCTTGCCGGTGGCGGCAGGCCAGATTGAAGACGTGTACCCCATGACCCCGATGCAAGAGGGCATGTTGCTGCACACCTTGCTCGAACCGGGTACCGGGCTGTACTACATGCAGGACCGCTACCGGATTGACAGCGCCCTAGACCCGCAACGTTTCGCCCAGGCCTGGCAGGCGGTGGTGGCGCGGCATGAGGCCTTGCGCGCGTCGTTCTGTTGGAACGCGGGCGAAGGCATGCTGCAAATCATCCATCGCCCCGGCAACACTGACGTCGACTACCTCGACTGGAGCCGCGAGCCACAAGAGAGCCATGAAGAGCGTCTGCAGGCGCTGCTCAAGCGCGAGCGCGAAGCCGGTTTTGATCTGCTCAATCAGGCGCCGTTCCACCTGCGCCTGATCCGTGTGGATGAGGCGCGTTACTGGTTCATGATGAGCAACCACCACATCCTCATCGATGCCTGGTGCCGCTCGCTGTTGATGAGCGATTTTTTCGAAATCTACAGTGCGCTGGGCGAAGGTCGCGCCCCGCAACTGGCCACGCCGCCGCGTTATCGCGAGTACATCGGCTGGCTGCAACAGCAAGACTTGCAGCAGGCCAATGCCTGGTGGCAACGCAACCTGCAAGGCTTTGAACGGACCACTTACATCCCCACCGACCGGCCTTTGCTGCGCGAGCATGCGGGCGCTAGCGGCGGCATGCTGGTGGGCGATTGCTACACCCGGCTGGAGGTCAGGGATGGCGTGCGGTTGCGTGAACTGGCGCAGCAGCACCAATTGACCATCAACACCTTTGCCCAGGCGGCATGGGCGTTGCTGCTGCGGCGCGTGAGCGGTGAGCGTGACGTGGTGTTTGGCGTTACCGTGGCCGGGCGCCCGGTGCAATTGCCGCAGATGCAGCAGACGGTCGGGCTGTTTATCAACAGCGTGGCGCTGCGTGTGCAGATGCCCGAAGACGGTCAGGTGCTGAGCGTTCGGCAATGGTTGAGCACCTTGCTGGAACACAATATGGAGTTGCGCGAGTACGAGTACTTGCCGCTGGTGACGATTCAGGAGCGCAGCGAACTGCCCAAAGGCCAGCCGCTGTTCGACAGCCTGTTTGTGTTCGAGAACGCGCCGGTCGATATGTCGGTGCTGGACCGGGCCCAGAGCCTGAACGCCACCTCGGATTCGGGCCGTACCCACACCAACTTCCCGCTCACCGCCGTGTGCTACCCCGGCGATGACCTGGGCTTGCACCTGTCTTACGACCAGCGCTTTTTTGAGCGCAGCAGCGTTGAGCGCCTGCTCAGTGAGTTCAAGCGCTTTTTGCTGGCTTTGATGGACGGCGTCAATGGCGACATGGCCGACTTGCCCTTGCTGGGCGAGACCGAACAGCAGTTCCTCATTGAAGGCTGCAACCAAAGCGAGCGCGAGTACCCGTTGCAGCACAGCTATGCCGAACTGTTCGAAGCCCAGGTGGCAGCGCATCCGCAGCGCATCGCGGCCGGTTGCCTGGAGCAGCAGTGGAGTTACCGCGAGCTGAACCAGCGCAGTAACCGCCTGGGTCATGCCTTGATCGCAGGCGGTGTGCGTATGGACCAGCCGGTGGCGCTGCTGGCGGAGCGCGGGCTGGACTTGCTGGGCATGATCATCGGCAGCTTCAAAGCCGGTGCGGGTTATTTGCCGCTGGATCCGGCGCTGCCAGGGCCGCGTCTGAGCCGTATCTTGGACTTAAGCCGTACGACGTTGCTGGTCTGCACCCAGGCCTGTCGCGAGCAGGCGCAAGCCTTGCTCGATGAGTCAGGTTGCGCCGTGCGTCCACGGCTACTGGTATGGGAAGACGTGCAAGCCGGGAAGTGGGCGGATCACAACCCGCAGGTCTACAGCGGCCCGGACAACCTCGCCTACGTCATCTACACCTCGGGTTCCACCGGGTTGCCCAAAGGCGTGATGGTCGAGCAACGTGGCATGCTCAACAACCAGTTGAGCAAAGTGCCGTACCTGCAACTGAGCGAGGCGGATGTGATCGCGCAGACTGCTTCGCAAAGCTTCGATATTTCGGTGTGGCAGTTCCTCGCAGCACCCTTGTTCGGTGCGCGGGTCGAGATCGTTCCGAACACCATCGCCCACGACCCGCAAGCCCTGCTGGCGCAGGTCAATGTCCAAGGCATCAGCGTGCTGGAAAGCGTGCCGTCGCTGATTCAAGGCATGCTGGCGGATGCCCCTGTTGAACTGAACGGCTTGCGCTGGATGCTGCCCACCGGCGAGGCCATGCCGCCAGAACTGGCGCAGCAATGGCTGATGCGTTACCCCGAGATTGGCCTGGTCAATGCCTATGGTCCGGCCGAATGTTCGGATGACGTGGCGTTCTTTCGCGTTGATCATGGGGCTACCCAAGGCAGCTACTTGCCGATTGGCACGCCGACCGACAACAACCGTCTGTACCTGCTCGACGACGCGCTGCAACTGGTCGCACTCGGCGCGGTGGGTGAGTTGTGCGTGGCAGGCACCGGCGTGGGCCGGGGTTATGTCAGTGACCCGCTGCGCACCGCGCTGGCCTTTGTACCGAACCCGTTCGGTGCTCCGGGTGAGCGTTTGTACCGCACCGGCGACCTGGCGCGGCGGCGCAGCGACGGGGTGCTGGAGTACGTCGGGCGCATCGACCATCAAGTGAAAATTCGCGGTTATCGGATCGAACTGGGGGAAATCGAAGCGCGCCTGCACGAGCAACCTGAGCTGCGTGATGCCGCGGTCAGTGTGCAGCAAGGGCCCAATGGCAAATACCTGGTCGGCTATCTGGTGGCCGCGCAAACGGCCCTCGGCCTGAGCGAGCGGTTGGACCGGATCAAACAGCGCCTGCGCGCTGAACTGCCGGACTACATGGTGCCGCTGCATTGGCTGTGGCTGGAGCGACTGCCCCTCAACGCCAATGGCAAACTCGACCGCAAGGCACTGCCTGCTGTAGACATCGGCCAGTTGCAGCGTGAGGACTACCTGGCGCCACGCACAGAATTGGAACACACCTTGGCAGGCATCTGGAGTGAAGTTCTGAGCGTCGAGCGGGTAGGGGTCAACGACAACTTCTTCGAGCTGGGCGGCCACTCCTTGCTGGCGACACAAATCGCCTCGCGGGTACAGAAAGTACTGCAACGCAACGTGCCGTTACGGGCGATGTTTGAATGCAGTTGCGTGGCCGAGTTGGCGGTGTACATCGAAGGGCTGGAAAGCAGCGAAATCAACGAGGAAAAAGTCGATCGCCTGAGCGACCTGATGGCCGAACTCGAAGGGCTGTAACAACACCCCCTGTAGGAGCCGAGCTTGCCTCGCGATCTGTTGATCTTAACCATCAACAGATCGCAGCCTGCGGCAGCTTCAGTGTGAACTGCACGTTGCAAGTTGCTCGCTTCTCGCTACGCTTGGCATTTCGACAGCAAGCCAACGGAATGTGCATGGAACACACTCATTACAGTGGCGGATGCGTTTGTGGCTCGATCCGTTATGAAGCCTTGGGCCCTGCAGAAAACGCTCATACCTGCTCATGCAAAACCTGCCAGCGGCATACAGGCTCACCGACCGTCGTGTGGGTGGAGTTTGCGCAAGAACGGGTCAAGTGGGTAGGGGCCGGGGGTGCTCCTTCGGTCTTCAGCACCTCGGATTACTCCAGCAGGGCCTTTTGCCCAACGTGCGGAAGTTCGATTGGCGCAATCGATGATGAGCCAACGATTGCATTGCTGATTGGCGGTTTTGATGACAATAACGGCGCCGAGCTGGCGCCGTTGTACCACTCGTTCGAGGATATCCGACCACGTTGGTGGTGTTTGACGCCATTAACCCCGTAGTCGCTGCCGAGGTACGAGGCTGCGATAGTTACTTGGGCCCCAAAATCTGCACCAGCTTGTCTGGCGACGGTGCACCTTGCTGCTGTTGCAGGTTGCCTTGGTCGTCCAGGTAGAAAATTGCCGGGGTTGCCGACAGTTCAAGGTCGTTCATGAGCTGGGCGTTGGCGTCGAGTTTGGCCTGTACGTCAGCCGGGATTGCGCTCAAAGCCTTGAGGGTGCTGGCCTTGCCGGCTTTTTCATGAGCCAGCAGGGCTTGCTGCGGGTCTTTGGCAGACAGCAGGGCGGCAGACTTGCCCGGGCTGTCTTCGCGGATAATGCCCACCATGATGTGGCGCAATTGCACTTTGCCGGAGTCCACCCACGGGCGGGCCTGTTCCCAGAACATGTTGCAGTACGGGCAGTTCGGGTCGCTGAACAGGTAAACAGTGCGCGGCGCATCCTTTTTACCGTCCTGGATCCAGTTGCTCTTCTCCATGTTGGCCCAGACCTCTTTGGCCATCGGCGCGTACACCAGCTTTTGCAACGGCGCCAGGCTCAGGTCTTTGCCGTCGGCGTCATACAGGTTACCGACCAGCACATTGCCGTCTGCGGTCAGGTACAAGGCCATGCCACGGTTCTGGTACTGCGCGGCATAGCCTTTCAAACCGCTTGGGGCATCAAAGCTGCCGACGATTTTCGCGCCTTTGGCCTCGATTTTCTTGATGGCTGGAGGCAGTTCTTCAGCCTGCAGCGCAGGCGACTGCAGCAGGGCAGCGCCAATCAGAGAGGTCAGGCTAAGGGTTAACAGTTTGCGGTTAAGCATGTTTGCGTATTCCTTGCAGGGTCGACCTGTTGGGCCGACTTTGAATGTTCTTTGGTAAAACCTTGCATGGCCTGCGCCAGGCTGGCATCGGACAGTTCGCCCAAGTGGCTGCGCAGCAAACGCCCGTCAGCGCTGTAGAAGAGCGTAGTCGGCAGCGCCATGGAGCCGACTTTCTGGGCCAGTTGCCCGCTGCTGTCGAACAAGATGTTGCTCAGGCTCAGACCCTGGGTTTCGAGGAACGTACTGACGCTCTGCATGCTTTCGCCCTGATTGACGAATAAAAACGTCACGTCTTGATGCTGTTTTTGCGCGTTCTGCAGCACCGGCATTTCCCGGCGGCACGGCGGGCACCAGGTGGCCCACAAGTTGATGACCAGCGGGCCGCCTTGGTAACTGCTCAGTTGCACCGATTCGCCATTGGCTGTGCGCAAGGTGAGTTCAGGTAGGCGCGAGCCCTGCTCATAGAGGCTGGAAGACAGGCTGGCCAAGATCCAGAAGGTCAGGCCGGTGCTCAGCCCCCAAGTCAAAGGGCGGCGCAAGCCCGCACGGCGCCAACCCCAGAGCACCGCACCCGCCACCACGGCCACCAGGCCGGGCCAGACCATAAACCCGCCGTCACGCAAATCGAGCATTTTCAACGGGCTGTTCTGGAAGTGCGGCCAGAAAACGAGCACAAAACCGATACGCGCCACGAGCAAGCCCAGCAAAAACAGGGCAAATAACACTGACTCAGGGTTCTCGCCGCCACGTTTGGCCACCCGCCAACCGACCAGCGTCGCCAGGGCGAGGGCCAGGATCAGCAGCAGGTGGTTAATTGCCAAGGCAAACGAACCGATGGTCAGGGTGAGCATTTATGGGGTTTCCCGAGTGGCGTTCCAATTGTTCAAAAAAGTCTCGGCGTTGACTTCGCCGGTGATCCGCTGCCCACGACGCTCAACCCCATTGGGACCTATCCAGACAAAACTGGGCGGGCCGGGCACCTGATAACGGCTGAGCAATTCGCGGCTGGCGACATTATCGGCGGTCACATCAAGACGCAACAGCCGCACACCTTGCAAAGCTGATTGCACCTCAGGTTTGGCGAACACCTGTTTTTCCATGACTTTGCACGACACGCACCAGTCGGCGTAATAGTCGAGCAACACCCATTGCCCCTCGGCTTTGGCGTTGGCCAGTTCACGATCGAGGCTGGCCGGGTCGTTGAGGGTAATGAAGTCGCCATGGTCATTGCTGACCGTGGTGCCGATCACGGTTTTAGCGGTGTACACCTGCAACGGTTGCCCCAGGTCGGTGCCGCCACCGGCGGCCCCTATCAGCATCAAGCCACCCCAAATCCCGGCCAGCAGGCTCAAGGGGTTAAACAGCGGCTTGGCGCGGGCGAAGTGCTGCGCTTGTTGCCACAGGCTGCTGGCAAAAATAATCAGCAACACGCCCCACAACCCCAGCCACAGGGTTTCACTGACCACCGGGCGCAGCAACAGCAGGGCCGTAGCGAGGAACAGGAAGCCAAACAGCCCTTTGGTCAGATCCATCCAGGCGCCCGGCTTGGGCAAAAAGCGGCTGCCCACTGTGACCAGCAACAACAACGGCATGCCAATCCCGACACCCATCACAAATAGCACCAGGCCACCTTCAACCGCATTGCCGCTCTGCGCGATGTACAGCAGGGCGCCTGCCAGCGGGGCGGTCATGCACGGGCCCACCAGCAAACCCGACAAGGCGCCGAGGATGCCTGCACCCAGCAGGCTGCCGCCTTTACGGCCGCGGCCGGCGTTTTCTAGGCGGTCGCGCAGAGCGGCGGGTAACTGCAATTCAAAAAAGCCGAACATCGGCAGCGCCAGCACCACAAACAGGGCGGCAAAGCTTGCGAGCAACCAGGGTTGTTGCAGCAGGGCCTGCAAGTTGGCGCCCAGCATGGCGGCCAAGACGCCCAGGCCTGCGTACACCAGCGCCATGCTCACTACGTAACTGCTGGCGACGGCAAAACCGCGCCCGGCGCTGGCACCGCTGCCCACCACCAGCCCGGCCAGAATCGGCAGCATGGGCAATGAGCACGGGGTAAAGGCCAGCAACAAGCCCAGGCCGAAGAACAGCAACAAGCTCCAGCCCAACGAACGCTGCTGCAAGCTGGCCGCCAGTGACTGGTCCTGGGCCTGGCCTTGAGCGGCGACGGGTTGTGCGCCGCCCAGATCAACCACCTGGCTTTGCGGCGGGTAGCACAGACCGGCATCAGCGCAGCCTTGCCAGCTCACTTTGACCTGGCCGCTGGCACCCGCCGGGATCAGGACGTCGACCTGATTGCGATAGACCTGGCTGGCACCAAAAAACTCGTCATTGTGCTCCTCACCCTGGGGCAAGGCGGGGGTATGCGCGGCGTCCAGACCGTCAAACTTGAAGCGTTTTTGATACAAATAGTAGTTGTTGGCAATCTGCCAGCTCAGCCGGGTTTCGCCCGATGGCAACGCTTCGCTGCTGAAGGCGAACGCCTTGGCCACCGGCAAAAAGTCGACTTTCTGGGCAAAAGGATCATTACTGGCTTGCGCCTGGCTGAAGCCCGTCAGCAGTAGAAACAAAAAAATAAACAAACGGTGCATACGCCCAGCCTTGGTCTTTATGAATAGGCAACACCTTGGCGACACATGATTAACCGAGTGTTAATAGGGTCGCGAAACTGACAAGCGCTTTAAACAAAGCAGGTGCACTACATTTATAGGGTGGATAATCCGCCCTTAATCCCATAATTTTTTAATCAGCCTATTTACGCGGGTATGAGCATGCACGTACTGGTTTGCGAAGACGATGAACTGATTGCCAGCGGCATTGTGGCCGGGCTGACGGCGCAGGGGCTGACGGTTGAACATGTCGGCACCGCCAGCAAAGCCAAAGCCATGCTCAAGGCCGCCGAGTTTGACGTGATGGTGCTTGACCTGGGGTTGCCGGACGAAGACGGCCTCAAGCTGTTGCAGCAACTGCGTCAGCAAGGCTTTGAGCTGCCCGTGCTGGTGCTGACCGCCCGTGACTCGGTCACCGACCGGGTAGATGGCCTGCAAGCCGGGGCTGATGACTATTTGCTCAAGCCCTTTGACCTGCGCGAACTGGCCGCCCGCCTGCACACCTTGTTGCGTCGAGTGGCCGGGCGCAGCGTCAATTTGATCGAACACGGGCAATTGAGCTACGACCCCAGCAGCCGCATTACCTTGCTGGGCGGTCAGCCGGTCGACCTGTCGCGACGTGAGCAGGCACTGCTGCAAGCTTTGCTGCATAACCGCGGACGCGTGTTGTCGGCCGAGCAGCTCAAAGACAGCATCTATGGCTTTGGCGACGAACTGGAGAGCAATGCCCTGAACGTTCATATCCATCACCTGCGCTCCAAACTGGGCAAAGGCATCGTCGAAACCGTGCGCGGTCTCGGTTATCGTCTGGGCACTGCCGACGGTACCGAGCGACCATGATGAGCATGCGTCTGCGTTTGAGCCTGACCATTGGCTCGGCGTTTGTGTTGATCTGGGCGCTGGCGGCGGCCTGGATGCTCAGTGACTTGCGTCAGCAAATGATGTTCTCCCTTGACCAGCGTCTGGTAGCGTCCGCGCGCATGGTGGCGGGGCTGCTTGAGCAATTGCCGCAGTTGCCGGTGAAGGGCGAGGGCACCCATTTCAGTGCGGAACAACTGACCATCCCTGGCGGTATGGCGTGCCAGGTCAGTTCGTTGCGCGGTGAAGTGCTGGCCCGCAGCCACAACAACCCTGACCAACCGATGCGCTCCGAGTCGGCGGGTTTTCATGACCAGACCATTGATGGCGCTGCCTGGCGCACGTTCACCCTCGACCGGGGCGATGTGCGCATTACCACCGCCGACCGCCAAGTCGAGCGCGAAGCCCTGAACCTTTCTGTGCTGCTCGCCGCCTCGGTGCCGGTGGGCATGGCCTTGATCGTGTGCTTGCTGCTGTTGTGGCTGGGCCTCGGCCAAGGGTTGGCGCCGCTCAACCGTATGCGTGATGCCCTGATGCGCCGCGATGCCGACTCGCTGCAACCACTGCAAATCAGCCCGCTGCCCAGCGAATTAAAGCCGTTGCTGGACTCCCAGAACCAGTTGCTGGCACGAATAGCCAAAGCCATCGAACGTGAGCGGCGCCTGACCGGTGATGCCGCCCATGAACTGCGCAGCCCGCTGACCGCTATCAAAACCCACCTGCAAGTGGCGCGCATGACCGATGGCGCGGCGCGCGAACAGTCCCTGGCCCACGCCGAAGCCGGGGCAGACCGTTTGCACCGGACCCTTGAGCAGTTACTGCTGCTGGCGCGGGTTGAAGGCAGCTTGTCGTTTGATGACGGCGTAGAGTGTTCGGCTGAACAAGTGGCGCGTCTGGCCATCAACGACGCGGCCAGCGGCGCGGCTGACCGTGTGCATTTGCAACTGGCCGATGACCTCCCGGACACCCGTCTGCACGTGCCTTCGGTACTGGCAATCGCCGCCTTGCGCAATCTGCTCGACAACGCCTTGCGCCACACCCCGGCGGACACCCAAGTGCAACTGAAGGTGCATGCCGAGGGCAACCACGTCGTGTTCGTGGTGCGTGACCACGGCCCCGGCCTCGCGCCTGAGACCTTACAGCACATGACCCAACGTTTCTGGCGCAACGGCAACAGCAACGGTTGCGGCTTGGGCCTGGCGATTGTGCAGGCCATTGTTGAACGGTGTGCGGGCGAACTGAATTTCGACAGCCAGGCCGATGGCTTGCGGGTTGAACTGCGCATGCCGCTGCAGACGGCTTGAACACCTCGATCCTTGTAGCCGCTGCCGAAGGCTGCGATGGGGCGCGAAGCGGCCCTGTTCTATGGGGTGAAGGTCCTTCGGCCCTTATCGCAGCCTGCGGCAGCGGCTACAGAAACCGGGAAACTTTGGGGCTTGGCTAAATCCTCACCACGCTGATGCGTTTTCAAAACAGGAATGTTTTGGTCAATCTCATCGGCGAATTGAGGGTCCCAGGAATGTCAGTCGCTACCAGCCTTGCTGAAAATCATCCGGTTGAAACGCTGTACGAGTTTGAAGAGTCTCCGTTGCTGGCCCGTCAAAGCCGCCAGGAGTCCAATGCGCGCAGTTACCCGCGGCGCCTGCCGCTGGCCCTCAAGCGTGCCAAGGGCTTGTACGTTGAAGACGTTGAGGGCCGCCGCTTTATCGATTGCCTGGCCGGTGCCGGGACTCTGGCGCTGGGGCACAACCACCCGGTCGTGATCGCCGCCATCCAGCAGGTGCTGAGTGATGAACTGCCCCTGCATACCCTCGACCTCACCACCCCGGTCAAAGACCAGTTTGTTCAAGACCTGTTCGGCCTGCTACCCGGTGCTTTGGCCAGCGAAGCGAAGATCCAGTTCTGCGGCCCGACCGGCACCGATGCCGTCGAAGCCGCGCTGAAACTGGTGCGCACCGCCACCGGGCGCAACACCGTGGTGTCATTTACCGGCGGGTATCACGGCATGAGCCAGGGTGCCTTAAGCCTGATGGGCAGCCTGGGGCCGAAAAAGCCGTTGGCCGCCTTGCTCAGCAATGGCGTGCAATTCATGCCGTATCCCTACGATTACCGCTGCCCGTTCGGGCTGGGCGGCAAGCAGGGCGTACAAGCCAATTTGCACTACCTGCAAAACCTCTTCAGTGACCCCGAAGCCGGTGTGCAGCTACCGGCCGCGGTGATTGTTGAAGTGGTGCAGGGCGAGGGCGGCGTCATTGCGGCAGACCTCGACTGGCTGCGCGGGTTGCGCCGGATTACCGAGCAAGCCGGCGTGGCGCTGATCGTCGATGAAATTCAGAGCGGCTTTGCCCGTACCGGCAAAATGTTCGCCTTTGAGCACGCCGGCATCATCCCGGACGTAGTAGTGCTGTCCAAAGCCATTGGCGGCAGCTTGCCGTTGGCGGTGGTGGTGTATCGCGAGTGGCTCGACACCTGGCTGCCGGGCGCCCATGCCGGGACGTTCCGTGGCAATCAGATGGCCATGGCCGCAGGTTCGGCGGTGATGCGCTACCTCAAGCAGCACAACGTTGCCGCGCACGCCACCGCCATGGGCGAGCGCCTCAGCGAACACCTGCACATCCTCCAGCGCGACTTCCCGCAGTTGGGCGATATTCGCGGTCGCGGCCTGATGCTGGGGGTTGAACTGGTTGACCCCAACGGCAGCCCCGACGCCTTGGGCCACCCGCCAGCCTTTGCCCGGCTGGCGCCGCTGGTGCAGCGCGAATGCTTGAAGCGCGGCTTGATTCTGGAGTTGGGCGGGCGCCAAGGCAGCGTGGTGCGCTTCTTGCCGCCGCTGATCATCACCGCCAGTGAAATCGACCAGGTCGCGGCCATCTTTGGCAATGCCATGGCCGCAGCGATCCCCCGGCTCTAATTTCTGCCCGTGATCACTCGTTAGATTCATATCTTTTACAGCGATGGAGACCCGCACATGAGTTCAGTATTTGACCGCGACGACATCCTCTTCCAAGTGGTGGTGAACCATGAAGAGCAGTATTCGATCTGGCCGGATTACAAAGCCATCCCCAACTGCTGGCGCGCCGTGGGCAAAAGCGGCCTCAAGCCTGAGTGCCTGGCGTATATCGAAGAAGTCTGGACCGACATGCGGCCCTTGAGCCTGCGCCAGAAGATGGATGCAGTGGCCACGCACTAAGCGCAATCACTGTAGGAGCGAGCTTGCCTCGCGATCTTTTGACCTTGAAAAGATCGCGAGCAACCTCGTTACAAGGCTTTTACAATCGCATCAATATTGCTCTGCAACTGCGCCACCGGATCTGCGCCGTCAGCGCCGATCACCACCAGTTGGCTGCCACCCTCGGTAATCGCCGCCTTCAACTCGGGCGAAGGTTCGCGATGGTCCAGCACCAGCGCCACCTCGTTGTCCTTGAGGGTTTGCGTCAGCGCCTTGAGGGCTTGCGGTGTCCATGGGTCTTCACTGTTATGGCCCACGTCAACGCGTTCCAGATTCAGCCCGCTGATCAAGTAATCCAGCCGGTCGGACACACTCACGACGCTTAAATTATCGGCCTTGGCCAGGCGTGACTCGCTCTCGGCGCTGAGTTTGAGCAGGCGCTGTTTCAGCTCGGCCAGGTTGGCTTCGATTTTGGGCTTGGCGGCGGGGGCCAAACGTACCAGGTCCGCCGCAATCACGTCGGCCATACGCCCCATGTTGTTGCTGGACAGCCACGGCTGGCTATTCAGGCCATCGCTGTGTACGCCAGGTTGCACGGCAATGCCCGGTAAGCTGCCGTCCACCGGGCGTGCGGCGTCCACTTCGACGATGCGGATGTTGCTGCGCCTAGCCATCGGGTACAGCGGATCGTCGCTCCACAGCGAGCGCAGGCCGACCACCGCATCGGCGTTTTCTGCGAGCTTTTGCAGAGCCGGGGCGCCGCGACCACTGAAGTAGGCGCTTTGCCGACTGCCGGGCAGGTTGGCCGCCGCTGCGCGCTCAAGGGTCACGCCGCTGTCCTTGAGCAGCAGCTCGCTCAAGCCATAGGTAATCGGCAAGCTGGCGAGAATACGCACCGGTTGCGGTGACGGGGTGGCGGCCAGCAGCGGGGTGCTGAGCAGGCCGGTGATGGCAATTGCCAGGGTGAGTTTGCGCAGCGTGAACATTTATCCAATATTCCCTTTAAGGCTTGGCACCACGCCACGAGCAATGGCGGCCAGGGCGAAGGCGATACCGGCCACCAGAATGATCGCGGCGCCGGACGGAATCGGTAGGTCAAGAACGATAGGCAGCAAAATCCCGCACAAGGTACTGACCGTGGCGATCAGCACCGAAATCCAGAAAAAGCCCTTCAACGACTGGCTGAGCAAGCGCGCCGCAGCAGCCGGAATCACCAACAGTGCGCCCACCAGAATAGCCCCGATCACCTTGACCGCCGCCACGGTGATCAGCGTCACCAGAATCACAAACAGGTAATCCAGGGATTTCACCGCCACCCCGCGCACAGCGGCCAACTGCGGGTTGAAACTGGCCAGCATGATGCGGTTGTACAGCGGCAGGCTCAGGCCCAGCACTAGCGCGCCGACCACCGCCAGCACCAACAGATCGTTGCCGTTGACGGTCAACACCGAGCCAAACAGGACGTTCTCAAGGATGTGGATGTTGATCTTGCCCGCGAGAATCAGCAGCAGGCTGGCGCCCAGCGCCAATGACACCGAGAGGAAAACCCCGATCAGCGTGTCTGGGGCAAGGCCTGTGCGATTGCGCAGGTAATTGAGCGAAATGCCGAACAGCAGGCAATAACCGAACAGGCTGCCATAAGGCCCGGTGTAGGGTTCGCCGAGCAGGATGCCGATGGCCACCCCGGTCAGCGCTGCGTGGCCCACGGCTTCAGAAAAGAACGCGAAGCGCTTGACCACCACCAGCGTGCCAAGCCCGCCCAGCACGGGGCCGATGAGTAAACCGGCGAGCAGCGCATTGACCACAAAACCATAGGCCAGCACCTCGGGCAAATACCCGGCGGTGGCCCAGCCCTGAATCATCAAACGAAAGGCTTCATAGCTCATGGCTGGGCGCTCCCGCAGGCTTTAGGGTGGGTTGAAAACAGGCTTAACAGGCGCTCGGGGCTGAGGGTTTGCGCGGGCGGGCCGTCGAACAGCACCTGGCGATTAAGCCCGGTGACGCGATCCGCCAGACGTTTGACGGCCGCCAGATCGTGCTCGATCCACACCACCGTGACGCCCGACTGCTGCCAGTCGTTGAGCAAACGTTCAAACACCTGCGCGCCGGCTTCGTCCAGCGCCGACATCGGCTCATCCAGCACCAGCAATTGCGGGGCCGGGATCAGCCCCTGGGCCAGCAGCACCCGTTGCCGTTCACCGCCCGACAAGGCGCCCATGCGGCGCTTGCGTTTGTGTTGCATGCCCACCCGTTCCAGCGCATCGCCAATGGCCGGGGCAACCTTGCGCGACAAGCCCATAAAGGCCGGGCGCCGCTGGCACATGGCGGCCATAAAGTCGTCGACGGTCATGGGTAAGCCACGGTCAAACTCCAGCGCTTGGGGCACATAGCCAATCAACCCCGGCTCGCCATGCCAGCTCAGGCGCAACTCGCCCTGATGCGGCATTTGCCCGAGCAGGGTTTTGATCAGCGAGCTTTTACCGCCGCCATTGGGGCCTACCAGCGCATGCACGCTGCCCGCCTGAATGTTGAAACTGACGCGGTCCAGAATCGGCGTGCTGCCCAAGGTCAGCGATACCTGATCAAATTCCACACCCGGCCCGCGGGCCCGCACCGCAAGAGGTTCAGCCGCCGTCATGCCCCGGACTCCTGAATCGCCTTGACCACGGTATTGAGGTTGTTGTTCATCTCTTTTTCGTACTTGTCGGCGGTGTACTCGCCATAGGAAATATGCGACAGCGGATACAGCTTGACCCCGGATTCGCGCTGGATGGTCTCAACGTACGTCGACGGGAAGTCCATCTCGGAGAAGATCACCTTCACATCCAGCTCGCGCAGTTGGTCGATGGTCTTTTTCAACTGGCTGGGGCTCGGCTCAATACCGTGAGCTGGTTCAACCACGGCGGTCACTTCCAGGCCAAATTCGCGCAACAAGTAGTCATAGGCGGCGTGCACGGTGGCGACCCGCAAATCCGCGTTGGGGGCTTCGGTGAGTTTGGCCAGGGCGTCGGCGCGCATCTGGCGCAGGCGCTTGCCGTAAGCGCGGGCATTGGCGGTATAGGTTTTGGCGTTGGCCGGGTCGAGCTTGCCCAGTTCCCGGGCGATGTTGTTGACCTGGGCAATCGAGGCGCTGATCGACAAGAAGGTGTGCGGGTTGACCACCTTGCCAGCGCCCCGCGCGGCGGTGCCGGTGGCAGCCAGCAGCGGTACGTTCTGGTTGGCCTCGATGACCGGGATGTCCGGTTTTTCACTGGCTTCGATCATCTTGTCGGCGAAATCATCATGGCCCACGCCATTGAGCACGATCACGTCCAGCGTGCCGATGCGCTTGATGTCGTCAGCGCGGGGTTCATAGGCGTGCGGGTTGAAACCGGCCGGAATCAGCGGCACTACCTCAGCCTTGTCGCCAACAATGTTTTTCACGTAGCTGTAATACGGGTGCAAGGTGATGCCAATGCGCAACGGTTTGGCCAGCGGCGCCGGGGCGGCGGTTTCAGCGTGCGTCAGAGGTGAAAGGCAGAGGGCCAGGAGGCCGGCCAGCAACAAGGTGCGGCGTCGAAACACAGATGAAATGGACATGGCGAGCAGTCTTCTCTCAGGTAAAGCGGTGGGTTCAGTGCCGATGCTGGCGAGTCACCCCGGCATCGAATTGGGCGATCACTTGCTTCCAGCCGTTCTGGAGCAAGGCGCCATCGCTGAAGTCGGTGGGGGCGCTGACGTTACTGTTGCGGTTAAGCCACACATCGGGCTGCTCGTTGATACGCATCAAAAACGAGCCGGCCACCTCAGGGTTGGGGCTCACGCCCAGGTAGGCCTGGTCGCCCAGCAATTGCCAGGTATGGTTGCCACGGCTCACCGAGCTGGCGTCGCTGGCAAAAGGCGCGAATCCTTCTTCGGCCAATTGCCCGGGTTGGGGCAGGGCGCCATTTTCTTCGCGCAGCAGGTTGATCTCGTCCAGGGTGACCCGCAGATCGGCGTAGATTCCTTGCTCGGCGGCATTCAGATCGAGCCGGGCATCCAGCTGGTGGGCCGCCACTGAGTTTGCCTCATGGGACTCGTGACGCCAGGCCACAACCGACCCCGCGACGCACAGAATCAACAGGCACAACAGCAGCACATAAAGGGTTTCATGCCCGGCACCGGCCGGGCGCACGACGTGAGTATTCATTCGATATCGGCTTGGTCGATTTCAACAATGTGGCCGGGGCCTGCGTCAAACAGCACATAGAACTCGCCATCCGGGCGTTTGAAGGTCAGGGTCGAATCGCTGCCCAACTTGCCGGGCACCAGAATGGTTTCGTCATAACCGATCACATCCAGCGTCACCCCCGGTGCGCCACTGCCATCAGAAAACCCGCCGGTGCAGCGGATCTGGTCGTCGCCCAGGCTCTTGCACTCACACATCGGGTTGTGTGCCAGGGCCTGGCCGCTGAACCCCAGCAAGGCCAGAAAGCCCGCGGCCATGACACGGCGCGCGGGGTGTTTAAACAGATGCGAACTCATCGTTTACCTCCTTGTTGAGCCAGCCAGGCCATGGTTGCCGGTGAGGCCTCGCTCAGGGGGATGGATGCCTGATGCATTGAGCCGTCCCAGCCCTCAAGGGTGATCCACAGCTCGGCATCGTCTTTGGTACGTTCCGGGATCGGCAAGGTGGCGCCCATGCGGTACGGCGTGCCGAAAAAAATCACCCCGGCAGCGCGCAAGCTGCGCGGTTTGCCGATGCGCAAATAAGCCGCCTTGACCTGGTCGATGCAGGTGTCGCACAGCGCTGCGTTAAAGCTCTTCATATAACCGGCCGGGCCGTCGGGGCGCGGCGCTTCGTTGCGTAGTTCTGCCAGTTGCAGGCTCCATGGACCCACTTGCACGGTGCCGATCTCGCGCTCGCCCAGGCCGCTGTCACCCCGAAACAGTGACGCCTCATGAAAATACTTGGGCATAAACCCCAGCGGGATCAGCAACAACAGAATGTTGATGTGAAACCGCCATTTGAGCCACCAGCGACCCAATGCAGAAGAGGGCGCTACCGCCGCTGCCTTACTCATACATTGGCCTCCTCGGGCTGTGCGCTGCGCGCGGTGACGGTTTGCCTGCCGGTCGGTACACGGGCGGGTTTATGGCTGCGTTTAAGCGCGTTGGCGGTGGCCAGGGCGGTGCGCTTGGTCCAGATCAGCAGGCCGCTCAACACCATCATGCTCAGCACCAGGCCGAAGAAGAACCAGATCAGCTTGACCCACAGCCCGCCGAAATCACCGGTGTGCAGCGGGCGCATGGACTCGGTCACCAACTCCAGCCCGGAACGGTCGGCGATCATCCGCGAACCTTCGATAACGCCGTTGTAGGGGTTGATGTCGGCGGTCTGAAACAGCAGCGGGTACCAGCCCGGGCCGCCCACTTCGATATGGCCGTAGGCGTTGCTTGGCAAGCTGACAAAGCTCGCTTCAAGGCCTGGAATGCTCTCGGCGGCAATCCTCACGGCCTGATCGAGATTGATCATCGGCGCCGGTTGGCCGTCCGGCATGATCGGCACATCCTGACGCGCCACCACCGGCGGGTTGCCCGCAGTCGAGATTGAAATCTGGTTATCGAACATAAAGGCCTGAATTAAAAACCACACGCCAGTGATGGAAATCACCGCGATAAACCAGATTGACCAGATCCCGCACAGCCGATGGAAGTCGCCCCAAAAGATTCGCGCGCCGTGTTTTAACCGCAGCGTGGGTTTGAGGAAGCCTTTCCAGAATTTTTTGTACACCACCAGCCCGGTAATCAGCGACGCCAGCAACGGCAGGCCGAGGAAAGACACCAAGTACCAGCCCCAGCTATAACCGTTGGTGAACGGCACCAGCCACCAGCCGTGCAGGGCGCGGGTGAACTGGCGGAAGTCAAAGCTCGAACTCTCGCCCTGAATGGCCCCTGTATATGGGTTGATGTACAGCGCCGGCGAGCGCCCGTCCGGGTACACCACGCTGGCGACCAGGGCAAAGTGCGACTCATCCGGGCGGCTGATCGACTGCACCGCCAGCGCCGGTTCGGCCTTGTGAATGGCGCTCAACACCTGCTCATACGTCAGCAAGGGCGCATCATCCGAGGGCTGTGTGGCACGGGCTTCAGGGGTCGCCAGCCAAACAATCTCCTGGCTGACCACCGCCAATGTGCCGGTAACACACACAATCAATACAAAGAACCAGATCGGCAGCGTTAACCAGCTGTGGACCAGGAACCAGACCTTGGAGCGGGATTTTTTGGACATGGGGAACGGCAGACTCACGGCTGAGCATGTTTAATCGCAACTGAGAATGCGATTGCTATCCATGTAGGACGTATGAGATGTCGAAAACCCGAAGGTAGAGTTGTAAAAAAGTGTTTCGAAATTCGGCCGGGCTGGCCATGAGCGCTCACAGGCAGAAATCAGCGGAGGTGAGCGCAATGCCCACTGCTGCTTCTGATAGACGTTGAGAACCGTTTGAAATTTACCCGGGACCGGTCGCAGGGGAGTTGTTTGTCGAAAGGCCACTGGCTAAACCTGCGAGAAATACGCGTGAACGGTTTAGCCAGAGTGCGCGTTACTGAAACTGACCTGCCTTGATGCAGTAGGTCAACAACGCCTGATCGCTTTCTACCGCCAATTTGCGCATGGCTGACACCTTCTGCGCGCTGACGGTCTTGACGCTGCGTTTAAGCAAGCGCGCCACTTCGCTGACGCTGTAGCCGGCAACAAAGATGCGCAATACCTCCACTTCACGCGGGGAAAGGCTGGCAAAGCGCTCATCGACCTCCTGTTTATTCATGAGCACAGAGGTCGGCGCCGGAGCCGGGCTTTGATAGTTGCGGTTTGCAGCAACGGCCGCCAGGGCATTGAGGATTTCCTCGTGCAGGTGATTTTTCTGGATAACGCCCGCCACGCCCAACTCATGCAAACGCGACAAAATCAGGTTATTGGAGATCATGGTCAAGACCACGACCTGAATGTGGGGAAACTTGCGAATGATGTAGTCGATCAGCTTGAGCCCGTCGCCATAGGTCGCATCGCCCGGCATATTGAAATCGGTAATCACAACGTCCGGCTGGTATTGCTCAAGCTGAGCAATTAACTGGCTTGAATTGGTGGCCTCGGCAACGAGTTTGAACCGGGGGTCTCGCATGATGATTTCGCGTACACCAAACAGCACGATGGGGTGGTCATCAGCAATCACGACTTTGATTTCTAGCATGAGCTTCCTGTCATTCAATGAAACTCTTAAGTGATAAGGTCTTCGCTCAGGATGAGCAGAGCAGAGCAGCGCGAAGTCGCGACATAAAAGCCACTAACTCGCGCCGGGTATCGTCAGTAAGAGGGTGGCTGTGCAAGGTAAATTCCAAATGATTGCAGGCGGCGCAAAGGGCCTGGGCGCGAACCGAAGCCAGCGATCCATTCATCCTGTGCAAGTGGCGCACCAGACCCTGTACATCATTCGCATGCAACGCCCGCTCGGTGTTGAGCAAGTCTTCGTTCATGGTGTCGATGAACAATTGGCGCATCTGGGCAGACAACGTAATCCAGTTGTCCATGTCGCCGGGTTGCAGTGCTGACGGGGCTTGCGCGGTCGCAGCATCAGTCGGGCACCAGGTGGTCAGGGTCTCGCGCAGTTGCTTGAGCGTGAGGGGCTTGACCACCCAGGCATTCATGCCGGCGGCCAGGCAAAGCTTGCCCTCTTCACGGAAGGCATTGGCCGTGACGCCGAGAATAGGGATGTCCGCGCCTTGCTGACGCAGCGCCTGGGCCAACTCATAACCATTCATGAACGGCATGTTCACATCGGTAATCACCAGATCAAAATCCAGCGCATTCCACAGTTTAAAGGCCTGTTCGCCATTGTCGGCGGTGGTGACTTCGGCCCCCAGCGCCTCCAGCTGTTCGCGAAGAATGGCCTGGTTGATGGGGTTGTCTTCTGCCACCAGAATGCGCAAGCCGATACGTACCGGGGCCAATGTGTGTTCAAGCCGTTTAGTGGGTCTGGCCCCCTGAAAAATCAAGGTAAGGCCGCGACCGATTGCCCGAATGTCATAGCTGTTGATCTCCAGGATCTGGGGACTGTTGCTGTCTTTATCAGGCGAAGCCCCGCGGATGATCACCCGCTCACTGTGCGCCACGGCGCCCGTTGCCTGGGTTGTGACCTCCAGAAGGGTGAAGGTCGGGTCGTCCACGGCTTCCTGTGTGGCGGGCAAGGCGTAGGCTCCCCAGCGATTGAGCCAGTCGATCAGGCTTTGCTCCAGCTCCTTGAGCGGCGCCAGCACGCGAACCGGCATGCCCTGGATGTCGATATCGCGGCAGTCAGGCAGCTCTCCCGGGATGATCGGTAAACGTATGTTCAGTGAAAAACTGCTGCCAAGACCCGGTTCGCTGACCACGCGCAGGCTCGCGCCCATCAATTCGCTCAGGCGCGAGCAGATCGACAGCCCCAGCCCGGCACCGCCTGCAATGTTGTTTGCGGACAGTTGATTGAACGGCGTGAACAGGTTTGCCAGTGCTTTCTCGCTGATGCCGACACCGGTGTCGGACACTTGCCACTGCAGCGAGGCGTATGTGTCGTCTTGCTCGACGACCTTGACCCGCAACACGATTTGCCCTGATTCAGTGAATTTGATCGCATTGCTCAGCAGGTTGTTGATGATCTGCCGGATTCGCCCGGGGTCACCCAGCATCAAGGCGGGCAACGTGCCGTCAGCGCAGGCGTAAATCTTCAAGCCTTTATTGGTCGCCGCGGCCGAGTAAGCGCGGATGCAATCCTCAAACAGATCCAGCGGGCAGAAGGTGACTGACTCGACAGACATCTGGCCGGACTCGATCCTGGAGACGTCGAGCACATCGCTGATTAACTGGAACAGCACCGAGGACGATCGTTCAATCGTGCTCAGGTAGTCACGCTGGCGCTTGTTGAGGTCGGTCAAACCCAGCAATTCAAGGTTGCCCAGCAAACCGTACAAGGGGGTGCGTATCTCGTGGCTCATGGTGGCCAGAAACAGGGTCTTGGCCTGGCTGGCCTCGTCAGCCGAGCGCCGCGCCTTGTTTAACAGGTTGGTCTGGTCAATGTGACGGGTAATGTCGTTAAAGCCACAGAGCACCACGTCCTCGCCTTTATAGCGGGTTGAGACAAAGCACACTTGCAGGTAGCGGCCGGCGACTTCCATGTGCATTTCGCCCTGAATATTGGCGCGACGATCCAGTTTGAGCACGTTGATCATTTCGGCCGTGCACTGCCATTCCATGGCACGCTGGTTTTCAATCAGTACCTGGTTGTTGTTGCGTTGCACCACACACAGCGCCACAGGGGCGTTTTCCAGAATGACCCGGTTAAACGCCTCGCTTTCAATCAAGGATTGGTTGGCCCGTTCTGCCGGTTCAACAATGCGGGTACGAAACCAGCGGGTAATACGCCAGCCCACCATCAACAACAGGCTGAACAACCCTATTACGCCCAGCAGCGGCCATAGCGCGTAACGAAAGAAGTTCTCATAGCTGATGCTGTACAGGCCCACCCACGGGGTCTCACCGGCGGATTTGAGCTTGAAGCACAGGCCATAACGATCGAGGCTGAAGCCATCGCTCACATCCGCCACTCGGCTTGGCTCACCCAGCAATACATCACCTTCAGGCGAAATCAGGGTGAAACGGTTGTTTATCGGGCGGACCAATAAACGTTCAAGCTCATTGATTTCACTGGCATCGAGCAAGGCGGTCAGGATCGACAACCCTTGATCTTTCCCCGAGGGCATCACCTCATTGGTCAGGTCGATGCCAATGTAGCCAACAATTGTTTTGGTGTCCTGGAACAGGCCATGTGGTGCGCGCATCCAGCCCACATGGGTTTCGCTGAGTTTATTGCGCTCAGCCGCAAGCTTTGTGTAAAGGCTTTGCGTCACCTCGAAAAAATTGCTTTTCTCCAGCAGGAGCTGGCGGCGTGAACTGCCCACGCCGGGAATGGCGACATTGAATTGTGGCGAAGGCGAGAACATGAACAATTGCGGCGATGAGTAAAACGAACTCGCCCAGAATGAACTGTAGAAGTCAGTGAGTTGCACCCCCCACGAGAGCGCCCCGCGCATGGCCTCATCCGAGTATTCGTTACGCTTGGCCAGCGTAAAGGGAATGGACATGGCCAGCCCCTTCACCTGATAGACCTCTTCATCGTCCCCCAGCATGATCAGCTTGTTGGAGAAGGGCTGCACATACGTGACCACATTCTGATGGGCACGGCTGTACCCCTGTGCTGCCAGCTTCAAGAAAGACTCGTGCTCATGAATGCTTTCGATGAGACGCGCAAAATGAAAGTCGACCTTGTCGCTTTCTTCTTCAAATACCCGGCCTACGGCCCAATAGCTCATGCTCACCAGCAACAGGGCGAGACTGGTCAGCAGCAACAACATTTTGTTGAGCCGCTGTGAGCTGGTGGCCAATGCTCGAAGGCGCGAGCTTTCATACTTCATGGTTCACACCGTAGAGGCTTAAGTAAAAGGTGCTTTAGGGAAGGCGCTAACAGCCGATTAAACCCGACAGGATAGCGCTTGAGAGGTGCAACTGAATGAATAGACAGCAGTGATTCAGGTAAGTGCTGGCTTTGGGCTATCTTCGAGTAATAATTCAATAAAGTCCTCGGCGCGTATGGCGGCACAGATGATGAAGCCCTGAGCGAGGTCACACTCGATACGGCGCAGGAACTCGAGCTCTTCCTGGGTTTCAACGCCTTCTGCCGTGACAATCAGGCCAAGCTTGTGGCTCAGATCGACAATGCTTTCCAGGGCGAGCGCCAGGCTTTCTCGCTCCAGACAGCCGTGAACCAGTGAGCGGTCGATTTTCAGTTCACTGAACGGCGTGGACACCAGGTTGAAATACGAGCTGTAGCCTTTGCCGAAATCATCCTGAGCCAAGCCAAAACCCATCATCCGCAGGCGACAGGCGCCAGCATAAAAGTTGCTGATTTTCTCGGTGGTCGAGCTTTCCATCAGTTCAAAGCAGATCGACTGCGGTTCGGCACCCGCGTCCAGTACCTTCTGGTAAAGGCGATCAGCCAGATCATTGCTGTCGAGCAAATGGGTGGGGAGGTTGACTGAAACGGGCACATCAAACCCTTCGCTGCGCCATAGAGCCTGGGCTTTGAGGCTTTGCTCCAACATCAAGCCGACAAGGGCGTCCTCCAGGTTGAACTGAGCGATAGCGCCCAAAAAATCACTGGGCGGCAGTACGCCCAGAGTGGGGTGGCACCATCTGACCAAGGCTTCGGCGCTGCAGATCTTGCCGGTGCGCAGGGACTTTTTAGGTTGAAACCACGCTTGTATCTGCCCATTGCTCATGGCTTGAAGCAGGGTATTGCGTTCCAGGCTCAGAGAAATGGTTGCGTACTCCTGAGCTTGGCTGGCCAGTGCATCGAGGCGTGAGCGCAACTGGATCACCGCGTTGGGCACGACCGGTTTGGAGATCAGGCCGACAACTTTCAACCCCAGGTTTTTCGCCGAAAGCCCGGCACTGACCAACAGGCGCCGCGAAGCAACGCTCATCAGGGCAATGGCCGGGCGTTTTTTAAGTGAGGTGATTTTCTGGAACAGTTGCACGCCATCCATCTCCGGCATGAACAGATCGCTGACCATCAGATCGTATTCATAGCGTTGCAGCAGGTTCAAAGCGCTAGAGCCGCTCCAGGCAGAGTCCACTTCAAACCCGCCGTCGTTACGGAACAGTTTGAGCAAATACTCATGTTGAAACGGGTGGTCCTCAACAATGAGTACCTTATAGGGCTTCATCAGCGTTCCTCTTGTAGGCCAGCAGGCAGGTGTAAAGCGCGCGCATTGAAAAAGGTTTGATCAGGCACTGGTTCATGCCGGCTGCCCGACAGCGATCAGCCTCTTCGAGCATGGCGTTGGCCGTGGCGCCAATGATTGGAATCGAGCTGTTCAGTTCACGCAGCCGGGCAGCCAGTTCATAGCCATTCATACGGGGCATGTTGACGTCCGTGAGGACCAGGTCAAAGGGCGTTGCACGCCATAGCGCCAGAGCCTCCTGGCCGTCACCTGCCAGTTCGACCGTGCAACCGAGGTCTTCGAGCTGATCGCGCAAAATCAGCTGGTTGATGACGTTGTCTTCGGCCACCAGAACATGAATGCCCAGGTGCCCATCCAGGCGATTGTCAGTGAGTGCGTTGATCTGAACCATTGATTGCCCCTGGGCCTCGCTGACGGCGTGATGCACGTCGGACAAGTTGTTGAGATTGACGTGGCGATGGTTGCTGGACGATTCCGTGCAGACATAGTCCTCGGTTCCGGCGATGACTTTTTGGCCTTGCCATCCCGGGACCAGGGCATATTTAAACGCCCCGACATGCAACTCCAGCAACACTGCGCCGGGGGTGTAGGCGAGCAGGCCAGGGCGTCGCACTTCGGCGCGCGCGCCCCAACGGTTCAACCAGCCGCTGAAGTTTTCTGCCAATTCGCGCACGGTGGCGACCACGTAGACCGTTTCGGCCAGCAAAGGCTGGCAGCCAGGGTCTGTGGGCGGCGCATTCAACTGCTCAAGCGGTAGTTGCAAGGTGAAGCTGCTGCCCAGCCCGGGCTCGCTGACGACGCGCATCGAACCATTCATCAAATGCATCAAGCGCTTGCAAATGGACAACCCCAGGCCGGTGCCCGCGACCACATTGGTGGAGCCGCTGGCCTGATAGAAGGGCTCAAACAGAAACCGCTGGTTTTCCAGGCTGATGCCTTTGCCGGTATCGCTGACTTGCCAGTTCAGGGTGACGCGTTCGTCGTCACGGCTATCGAGCTTGAGGCGCAAGATGATCCGCCCATGATCGGTGAACTTCAGGGCGTTATTGAGCAAGTTGTTGAGAATCTGGCGAATGCGCGAAGCATCACCGTTCAGCCAGTCCGGCACTTTGGGGTCAATACAGGCAAACAGCTGCACGCCCTTGGCATGCGCCGCGCCGGCATAGCTCTGGACCACGCCCTGAATCAGTTCCACGGGCGAAAAACGGTTGAGGGTCAGCGACAATTGCCCGGCTTCGATTTTTGAAACGTCCAGCACATCGCAAATCAATTGCAATAAATTGGCCGACGATCCTTCGATAGCTTGCAAGTAGTTCTGTTGTTGGCGATTCAACTCAGTACGGCCCAGCAGCTCCAGGGTGCCCAGCACCCCGTACAGCGGCGTGCGTATTTCATGGCTCATGGTGGCCAGAAACAGGCTTTTGGCTTCGTTGGCGCTGTCTGCCGATTGACGCGCCTGTTCAAGCGCCAGTTCGACCTGTTTATGGGCGCTGATGTCGCTGAAGGCGCAAATCAATACATCCTCGCGCTTGTAGCGTGTCGGGGCAAAACTCAGATACAGGTGTCGGCCATCGGCCATTTCGAATTCATCGGTGGTGTTTTGCTCTACATCTTCAAAGGCTCGCTTGATCCAGTCCCGGCTTAACTGATTGCGTTCGTGACCGGCTCCCAGCCATTGCTGCGCGAGTGAGTTTTCCAGGACTACGCTGCCATCCACGCGACGCAGCACACACAGGGCCACGGGGGCGATATGAATAACCGTACGACTGAAGGCCTCACTTTCGATCAGCCCTTCGATGCGGTCATTGGCCGGAGTAATCAGGCGCCGGTCTATGCGCCGAACAAGGCACAGCATGAGCCAGGCGAACAGGCTGCAGAGCAGGGTGGAGATCAACAGCGGACCTGCAAGCACCGGTAACAGCGATTTGATATTGAGGGCATAGACAATTTGCCAGTCGGAGTAATCCATGCGTTTGCGTATTGCCAGTTTTTCAGGGAACAGCCCGGTGCCGATAAAGCCAAATGAACGAATCGCTTGAAGTTGATGACGCAGATTGCCCACGGGTTCGTCTGAACTGCTGAACAGGACATTGCCGCGCCCGTCCAGCAACATGAAGTCACCGGCACCTTCGTGATGCAAAGCCGCCACCATGTCCGGGACCTGAACTTCCAGGCCGAGCCAGCCTGAGCCAAGCACCCGGTCGTCCAGCCGCGAAAAGGCATACAAGGGCGAATCGGTGAGCGAGGCATCCCTCAACCACACATCGTCGCGCAACGAGAAATCACCCTGGGTCTGGGCCATAAGCTGACGCAGTACAACGTCGGGAACCTTGTCTGGTGATGAGGTGACATTGAATAACCGGGTAACTGTCGGCTGGCCTTTGTCCGAGACGTACAACAGATTGACCTGATGCTGGCGCAGGTAGTCGCGCATTCGATTCGTCAGCCACAGGCTCCAGTTATGGCGGCTGTCACCCAAAACGATGTGCACCTCTTCGGTGCGTATTTCATTGTTGTTAGGGGGCGGCTGGGTGACGTTGCTGACCGCCGACAACACCAGGCTTTTCAGGAGCATTTCACGGCTGACAAAAAACAGCTGCGCTTCGGCAACGCCTTGGTTCATGTCACTGCGGCGCGCGGAAATTTCATCATTCAGCGTGGTGCGCACATAACTGAACGCAATGGCAACGACACCGCCCGTGAGGGCGATGGCAAACAGGTGAAGGAGTTTTCTGGCCGCTTTGGGAGTCGAGAATGAGGCGTCGAAAGGGCGGATAAATTGTTTTAGTTTCATTCGGGGGAAAGTAATCAATCCCCCTGTTTTGGGTAATAAGACGATTCCTAAACGTCACCGTCTTTTAGCTTGTGTTCAGCGTATGGGCGCCTGACTGACACCGTCTTGATAATGGCCACCGTCATCGATCAGCGTGTAATTCACCCCGACCGAGGTCATTGCACCTGCAGTGAATCCGTCCAGTGCGTAGACCTTGTCGCCCAGCGGCGGCGCCATCATGTCGAGGGTTTTAGACACCGGCAATTCGCGGCCTTGAACGCTCAGGCGCAGTGATGAGAATGACGCGTGAAAGGGCGTCGAGTTGTGGCACAGCAGCACCCAACCAGTGCCGCGACGCTCGATGCTGAAAGTCAGCGCCGCCGCCATTTTTTCCGGGGAACCGGGCAAGTTGGCCGGGCGATAGAACACTTTCATCTGGGTGTTCATTGCCACGGCCACCTGAGTGGTGGCAAGTGGCACCTCGGTCTTGGTCGGGGGGATTTCGTAAATATTCAGCCAACTCACCGACTCGCGGTCCTTGGGTTGCGGGCTACCGTCGTAAACAATCCGCAAGCCCTGCACGGCGCCCGGCTGCATGCGAAATACCGAGGGCAGGGCGAGCATGGCGTTGCTGGCGTTTTCGGGGGCCTGAGTCCCTTCACCGTTGTCGATCCAGGTTTGCACCACCACCGGGTAGGTGTTGGTATTGGCCAGCATCAATGAGCGCTGTGAATCGCCTTCATGAATGATCAGGCGGGTCTGCTCGGGCATGATCCCGGCCTGGACACAATGCGCCGTGCCCAGCCCCAGGGCGGCAACGATGAGCATCATGACGAACATGAACCGGCTCATTGCACTTTCACCAGCACGTACGCGGTGGCATCGACTTTGCCGGGTGTGGCGCGCTTGCCCGGCAAGGTGCCTAGGGTCGCGGTGATGGTCTGCGAGTAGCTGGTGTACCCCGAAAGGTTGCTGCCCGTGGTGCTGGCCCCTGCCAGTACCGGGTACCAGCCACCGGCCGCGCCGGTCCCGGTGTTGGACCAGCCGAGAAAATTCATCGCCGTACCATTGCTGGCATTGTTCAAACTGATCCCCACCCCGGTGGCCACTGACGGGTCTGTCCCGTAACCGTTGGACACCAGGTAACTGACGCCGCCGCCACTGGTCAGCAACCCCAGAGATTGCGCCTGGGCATAGGCGTTGTAGGCCACCTGAATGCCCAGCGCCGTCTGATTGGTCGCCGTGCCGGAGCGTGCATCGTTGCTGCACTCAAGGTTGATGGTGAAGTTACTGCTGCGGGTGATGCCTTGGTTCAGCTCTGAAGCCGTAATGGGCATGAAACTCACGACAGGCGTGACGTTTCGCGCCACACAGGTTGCGGTGTAACTGATGGATGAGGCAGCGCGCATGCCAAAGGCTATACCGTTCATTTGCCCCCAAAAAGCAATCGCTGTATTGGAGTCTGAACCAATAGGGTCGGAATAAATGCCGCCCCCACGAAACACCACATAACCATTGGGTTGAATGCAGTTGTAGGTGTAAACGCCGCTGCCTGAGGTGGCAGCATTGTCCCCGCAATAGTTGCTGCCCGAGCCCGTGTTGGGCGGGCGGCTGGACACGCGGGCCAGGTCAGCCTGAACCATGCTCAGGTGTTTGGCCTTGATCTGGATTTTGTTGCCGACGGTGTCGTACTGGGTGATTTTTGATTGCTGCCAGAAACGGGTGAATACGCGACCCGAGTTCAGGTGAGTCAGCTTGACCCCGACATAGGGAAACCAGGTGGCGTAGTAGCCGGGCAAGCCATCGTTGACCGTAGTACCGGCACCGTTGCCGATTTCCCAGAAGCCGCCCACGCGGTCATCGCCGTTGGTGGCAAACACTTCATAAATATCGTTGGCATCGCTGAGGTCGCATTGCCACAGCACAGTTTCGCTGTTGAGCCCCGGTGCCGAGGCGGGGGAGACCACCACCGACCCCAAGGGCGTACCCACGGGTTGAAGGTAGGTGGAGGTCAGGTTGACCCGGCCGAAGGGCAGTTGTGCCGAGTTGCCATCCAAAACCTGGACGCCGCTGTAGATGCGTGTGCAAGTGGCTTGAGCCACCGGCACCACTGCCGCACTCAATGTCAGCAACAGCAGAGACAGCAAGGGGCGAGATAGAGTCATGATTCGCTCGTCTGGTGAAGAAGTCTTGAGGGAAGTGCGCGGCATCATGGGATGCGGCACGCACTGTTGACCTTGATCAGGGCCTGGCTGACATCTTGTTGGGCCAAGTCAAAGTTCATGGTGCAGCGCTCGTCAGGGCCATCGCCCCAGCGCACGGTCAGAGCACCTTTGAGCTTCTCGGTGCGCAGGTACGCCTGGCTGCCTTGGCCAACCATGCCAATGACACTGTTGCTGTCATCCAGAACGTCGGCGCCCATCGGCACGGCCTGGCCGTCGCTGCGTTGCGCCTTGACCAGAATCGCGTTACCGACCCGGGTCTTGAACGCCACCTTGACCGCTGCCCCGGCGAACGGCGCGACCCGGCGTTGGCCGTCATCAAGCTCGGCTTTTTCATTCATGCCTTCCGGGTTGATGGCCACGGTGTTGTAACGGTAGGGCGTTAGTGCCGGCACCAGGGCATAGCCGTTGCTGTCAATTTTGGAGCCCAGGCCGTTCATCACGGTTGCGCCGCTGGCGCCCTTGGCTTCGATCAAGGCAAAGGTATCGCCCAGATACGGCCCGAACGTGACACCACCGCTGTGAATGGCCAGGGCGCCCCGGGCGCTGCCGGAGGCTTGCCAGTAATCCTGGCCTTTGGACGCGCTGGCACTGAGCGATGTGTTGGGGAGGTACTTTTGAACGTTGCCGCTCCACACGTTCTGTTTTTGTTGCGCGTCATGGGACACGTCCATGCTGTAACTCAGCGATTGGTCATCCCCTTGGGTCCCGGACAGGGAAGTCTGGTACTGATTGCCCGAGTTGGTGCTGTGTGTCACCGATGTGCTCAGGGTCGGCACGTTGGCTTTGGCCGGGCTGCCGAGCGGGAAGGACACCGACAGCATGGTGACGGTCTCGTTGCTGCCGGGGCTGCGCGTTGTGCCCACGCCGTTGTTGGGTACCGAGTTGCCCAGTTGGTCGTTGAAGCCGCCACTCTGGCGGTTCAGGTAACTGCCGGTCTGCTGTCTGGAGACCGACAGGTTGAGGTTGACGTTGTTCTTCAGGGTGTTGGCCCAGCCCATTTGTAACTGGGTGTCGCGCTCACGGCCGCTGCGGTAGTCCTGGGTCGAACCCGAGACAAACAGGCTGCCATACTGGTTGAGGCTTTGATTGATCGACACCTCGAAGCGCGAGCGTTGCATGTAGCTCGTCGATTCCCAGGTCTCGTTATTACGCAACGCTTCGCGAACCCCGAGCACGTCCCCGAGGTCTCGGTAACCTTCAGTGGAGTAACGGTAGCCGGCAATCGAAAGCGTGGTATTGGTCGGCTGGAAGGTACGGCTATAGGACAGACGCGCCATCCAGCCATCCAGCTTGCCTTCTCTAGGCAGGTCGGCTTTTGAATAGGTTGTGTCCAGGCCGAATGCGCCAATGCTGCTGGCATAGACACCACCGACCACGAACGCCTGATAGCCCTCGGCAACCCGCAGGCCGCTGTTGGCGGTGATGCTATTGGTCAGACCGTACTGATAGGTCATTTCACCGAACGGGTCGTGGTCGCCCAAATCCCGGGTGCGGCCCACCGCCACGCTATAGCGGGAGAGGCCGGGGCGTAGTGATTCTGGAATGGCCGAAAACGGCACGGTGAACGTGCTGACGGTGCCGTCAGCTTCGATGACCGACACTTGCAAGTCGCCGTTGTAGCTGGTCGAGTACAGGTCGCTGATCTCGAAGGGACCTGGCGCCACAGTGGTCTGATAGATGTCGTTACCGTTCTGGCGCACGATCACCTGGGCGTTGGTCTTGGCAATGCCGCGCACCGTGGGCGCATACCCGCGCATGGACTCGGGCAGCATGCGATCGTCGGAGGCAACCTCCACGCCGGTATAGCTCAGGCCCGAAAAGAACCGGCCCGAAGTAAAGCCCTGGCCAGCGGTCATGTCGCCTTTTATATCCGGCAGAGCCCGCTGCACATATGTGCGCGTGGTGTTCCAGTGTTTACCGGCGTCGGTGTCGTAACGCAGGTTGCCTTGCTGGCGAAAACGCCACATACCGACGTTCAAGCCACTGTTGAGCGCCAGGTAAGAAGAGTCAGAGTGGCCGCCATAGCTGCCGGTGCGGGTGACGTGGTATTGGCTGGCGCTGTAATTGACGAAGCCAAGGGTGCTGCCCGCATCAAGGTTTTGCGGGGCCACGTATCCACGCGGAGTATTGAGCATCAAGCTCTGCGGAACGCTCAGGTCGAGGCGCATTTGGCCAAAGTCGAAGGCTGTGGTGCCGCCTTTCACGACCTTGGACAGCACCAGGCATTGGCTGTTGTCGGCATTATCAATCGAGCTGGCGAGAACGCCTGAACTCTCCAGCAATGAAGCGGGCAGGCACGGTTCAACGTCGCCCTGGCCCTGATCGGCAAATTTAAGCTCGACACGGTCGACAAAATGCCCGTTAAGAAACAGGTCAACCTTGTATTGCCCGGGCTCCATGGCATTGACCTTGTTGAACCGCGACAGCGAACCACCACCAAACAGCATGTTGTCGTCAAACACATAAGGGTCATTCGAAGCCAGGCTGTCTGTCTGAGCCTGCGCCAGCTCGCTAAACAGCAGGCTGGCGGTTGCGAGCGTCACTATCTCAGCGAAACCGCGAACATGGCGGAGTTTCGTAACCCTGAGGTCCTTCTTGAGTTTTGAAACGTGATACGCAGTCATGACGTTCGTCCTGGGGTATCAATGCAGAGGCACAACTGTGGTTACATCGGCACCAAAGTCATTCACCAAGGTCAGTTGCAGCGAGTCGCCCGCGTGAGCGTTGGTGCCAGCGGGCAGCGTCCATTGCGCCTGGCTAAGCGGGGCCACGATTTCAGCGGTTTTAAGCGGCTGTTTTTTGCCTTGGCTGACCACCTGTGCGTTGCGCACGATGGCGAAGTAGCCACTGTTGTTTGTGGTGATGATTGATTGGCCCTGTACTTTGAAATCCAGAGACTTGCTCAAATTCTCGGGGTCACCGGCCAACCCTTGAGGCCGATAAAACAGCTTCATTCGGCTGCTGACACTGAGCAGCAACTTGTTGGCTTGCAGTTCGCTGGCCTTCATCGCAGGTACCTGCAAGAAACTCAGGTAATACAAGGACTCCCGGTCCTTTGGCAGGTTGCTGCCGGTAAACACCACGCGCACGACCTGGCCGGCATTGGGGTTCATGCGAAAGACTTGCGGGCTGACGATAAAGGGAGCCTCGGCCGTTTGTGCAGTGGCCTCGGGGTTACCGCTGTCGACCCACATTTGCACCAGATTGGGGTAGGCATCCTGGCTGGTCAGTTGCACCACTTTTTCTTGGGCTTGAGCCGGATAGATCACGCGGGTGCCGGTCATTACGACACTGGCATTGGCAAAATGGGGCATAGCGGCCCCCAGTACCAAAGCCAGGCTTAAGGCAATTTTATTGAGGCGAGTCATGGGTTTTTCGTCCATCAGGCGCAAAACTTGCGACGTGAAAGGGCGGGGCTGGAACTGCCGGGCGCAGAGGCCCGGCAATGTATTTCGCTTACAGGTAATCCAGTGCGTATTGCGCGGTAGCAGAAACGGTACCGGCGCCAGCAGTGCCGGCTTCACTGACGTATTGCACGGCGAAATCGTGGCTGGCACTGGTATCTGTGCCGTTCAGGACCAGGCCAGCGACTGAAGTGATGCCATTGAGCGTTACGGCAGCACCGCCCGCGCCGTCGAGCAATTGAACCTGCACATTGGCTGCGGTGCCTGCGTTGACGAGGTTGCCGGCGCTGGTCACGTTGCTGCCCAGAAATGCAGTTTTAATGGCCAAGGTGTTACCTGCACCCGGAGCCTGGCAACCGCTGACACCGATGGTGAAAGGTGTTTCCCCGGCTTTGCTGTTTACAGCGGCCAGCGCAGCAGTGCTGACGGTAGGCATCAGAATCACTGGGTTGGCAGCGTTACCGTTGACAGTGACGGAACAGGTTTGAGCGGAAACCTGACCTTTGAAGGTGATGGTGTTCTGGGAGGCTGCGAAAGCCATGACTGGGAAGGTAGTAGCTAGGATCAAAGCAATGCGCTTCACGATGAAACTCCTGATGAAATGAGGTAGTGGTGCTGATGTGCTGACGCTGTCCCGCACTCGCCTTGCTTGGCATAAGCGGGCCTTGACCAGGCCTGACAACAGTAAGAAAAATCACCACCAGGAGTAATCAGACGATTCTTAAAAACCACGGGCACCGCTTTGCGAAAGGCCCTTGAGTGTGTGCTGATTGACCATGTGAAGACACCACGAAGCTGCGCCCGGCAGGTGTGCCGGGCGCAGTTTTGTGGGTTTGGGAGAGGAGGTTTTAGCGCGGTTGCAGCAAAGTGTTACTCGAGCGAACGCCCCAGTTTCCAGTAGCCCATCAACGTCAGCCCTTTGCGATCAAGCCCGCATTCATTGATGAAAAACCGCCGAATATCCATGACCGCTGCGGATTCTCCGGCCACCCAGGCATAGAACTCGCTGCGCTTGGCGCTGGCCAGTTCCCACAGGCGCTGGCTGTTCAGGTCCAGCTCTTGCAATGCTGCGCTGTCGTTGAGGTTGGCCCGCGTGGGCGGCAAGTTCGCCAGTTCGCGGGCCGCGAGGATCATGCCATCGCCATGCTGCTTGTGCAGGGTGAGGCGGGGCAGCCAGTGCACTTTGGTGTGCACGCCGCAGAGCAGCGGTATGCAATCGGCCTCTTCGGGCACTTCGATAAACGCCTGGACTTGGGGCGCGTCGGGATGGCTGGCCAGTTGTTCGAGGATGCCGGCGATGGCCGGCAGGGCTGTTTCGTCGCCAATCAGCAGGATTTTGCGTACGCCCTGCGGCGGCATCCATTCATAGCCGCCAGGGTCGGCGTGATAGGCGGCGTTGGGGGCGACTATTTGTAAGGGGTCGCCTGGCCTTGCATGCACCGCCCAGCGCGAAGCGGGGCCGGTTTCGCCATGCAGCACAAAGTCGATGTCCAGTTCGTTTATGTCGGGGCGTAAAGCGCGAATGGTGTAAGTGCGCATTGGCGGTGCGTGCTCGGGCTTCAGTGTGCGGCGCGCGGCTTGCCAGTCGCCAACCTTGGGCAAGTCGGGCGCGCTGCCAGTGGCGCTGGGGAAGAACAGCTTGACCCGCTGATCGGGGGCCAGCGTGTGCATCAGCGCCACATCCTCGCCCGTAAACACAAAGCGTGTGAGCGAAGGACTCAAGGCAATGCGCTGCTTGAGGTGAATGTCGAACAGTTGATAGCCGGTCGGTTTGCTGAGCCGTTTGCGCAGAGTTTGCACCAAAGCTGCGGGAGACATGGAGAGCACCCATCAATGAGCTGGAGACCTGTATAGAACGAGCTGCCCGGGAGTAAATTTAAGCCCGGGTGGCTTATGGTGAACTGCCCCCCAAAAGTTGGACAGATTAACTAGCGCCCAGCGCAGCCTGAGTCCTGTATCCCACAGGGCTTAGGC
>NZ_WIVZ01000041.1:0-45111 GCF_009600325.1 Pseudomonas sp. FSL R10-2189 | reverse complement strand
GCTTGCAGCTTGCAGCTTGCAGCTTGCAGCTTGCAGCTTGCAGCTTGCAGCTTGCAGCTTGCAGCTTGCAGCTTGCAGCTTGCAATGCGCCAATTCCCCCGAGCAATGTTAAGGTTCGCCTTTGGATTTTGCTTTCTCCTAAGGATGCCGTCATGCCGGTTACTACGTCTCTCAATGCAGGTTTTATGGTGGTCCACGGTAACCGCCTTGATGAGTTACGCAGCCTGGTGGTGAGCTGGATGCGCCTCTACCCCTTGGCGCCTCTGGAGAACGAAATTGCTCTGGTGCAGAGCAACGGTATCGCCCAATGGCTAAAGCTGGCTCTGGCCGAAGATGCTCAAGATGATGATCTGGGCGGCTGCGGTATTGCGGCGGCAGTGGACGTGCAACTGCCCGGCAGTTTTATGTGGCAGTTGTATCGGATGGTATTAGGCAGCGAGGAAATCCCCGCCAAATCGCTGCTCGATAAAGCGCCCCTGACGTGGCGTCTTATGCGCTTGCTCCCGGCACTTATCGATCAGCCGCACTTCGAACCTTTACAGCGCTTTCTAACCCACGACACTGATCTGCGTAAACGCTATCAACTGTCAGAACGCCTGGCCGATCTGTTCGACCAATATCAGGTTTATCGCGCAGACTGGCTGGAGGACTGGGCCGCCGGTCGCCATCAATTGCGCAATGCCCGAGGTGAAAGCCCAGCCTTAAGCCCTGCCAACTGCTGGCAAGCCGAACTATGGCGAGCCTTACTGCTCGACGTTGGCGAGGAGGGCATGTCGCAAAGCCGTGCCGGGGTTCACCAACGTTTTATCGAGAAGATAAACAGTCTCGAACAAGCACCGCCCGGCCTGCCTGCCCGGGTGATCGTTTTCGGCATTTCGTCACTGCCCGCTCAAGCGCTGGAAGCCTTGGCAGGACTCGCACGCTTTAGCCAAGTCCTGTTGTGCGTGCACAACCCTTGTCGCCACCATTGGTCTGACATCGTCGCGGACAAAGATCTGCTACGCCATCAGTACAAACGCCAAGCACGCAAAGCCGGGATGCCCACAGCGCTGGATCTCGACATCCTGCATCAACACGCGCATCCATTGCTCGCCGCGTGGGGTAAACAAGGTCGCGACTACATCAACTTGCTCGATAGCTACGACGATCCCAACAGCTATCGCAGTGCGTTTCGTGATGGCCGCATCGACCTGTTCAGTGAAGTTGAGCCACGCAACCTGCTCAATCAACTGCAAGACGACATTCTTGAGTTGCGCCCCCTTAACGAAACCCGTGAACTGTGGCCCGCTGTCGATTTAGAAACTGATCACTCCATCCGCTTCCACATTGCCCACAGTGCGCAACGGGAAGTCGAGATCCTGCACGACCAGTTACTCAAGCGATTTAGCGACAACCCGGACCTGCAGCCGCGCGATGTAATCGTGATGGTGCCGGATATCGACAGCTATGCCCCGCATATCCGCGCCGTGTTTGGTCAGATCGAGCGCGACGACCGCCGTTTCATCCCCTACACCTTGGCCGACCAAGGTCAGCGCGGCCGTGACCCGCTGCTGATTGCCATTGAGCACCTGCTCAAATTGCCTGACAGCCGTTTCCCGGTCAGCGAGATACTTGACCTGCTGGATGTTCCAGCCTTGCGGGCCCGCTTCAACGTGCAAGAGCGTGATTTACCGACGCTGCACCGTTGGATCGAAGGCGCAGGCATTCGCTGGGGACTCAATGCGCAACAGCGTGCAGGTCTTGGCTTGCCGACTGACCTGGAGCAAAACAGTTGGCGTTTCGGCTTGCGCCGCATGTTGCTGGGTTATGCCGTCGGCAGTGGTGAAGCCTGCGATGGTATTGAACCTTACGATGAAATCGGCGGCCTGGATGCGGTATTGATCGGCCCGTTGGTGGCCCTGCTTGATGCCCTGGAAATCGCCCACCAAGAACTGTCGCAACCGGCATTGCCGCAGCAATGGGGCGAGCGCCTGCAAGCGTTGACGCAGTTATTTTTCCTGGCCGAGACTGAGCACGACGACTACTTGCTGGCCCAGCTCGAGGAGCTGCGTGAGACTTGGCTCGAAACCTGTGAGTTGGTTGGCCTGCAAGACGAATTACCGTTAACCGTGGTACGTGAAGCCTGGTTGGCGGGCCTTGACCAAGGCAAGTTGTCTCAGCGCTTTCTCGCCGGGGCCGTCAACTTTTGCACCCTCATGCCGATGCGTGCGATCCCCTTCAAACTCGTCTGCCTGCTCGGCATGAATGATGGTGACTACCCGCGTGCGCAGCCGCCGCTGGACTTCGACTTAATGGGCAGTGACTACCGCCCAGGTGATCGTTCCCGCCGTGAGGATGACCGTTACCTACTGCTCGAGGCGCTGTTGTCTGCCCGCGAGCAGCTTTATATCAGTTGGGTAGGGCGCAGTATTCGCGACAACAGCGAGCGTCCTGCCTGCGTTTTGATTGGCCAATTGCGCGATCACCTTGCCAGTGGCTGGCACCTTCAAGAAGGTCATGACCTGCTAGAGGCCATGACCCAAGAGCACCCGCTGCAACCCTTCAGCACGCGTTACTTTCACGAAGGTGATCCTCGCCTGTTCAGCTATGCCCGTGAATGGCAACAACTGCACGAACCACAGACGGTCCCGGTGTTGCCCGGAACACTGGCGGCCCACGAGCAGGAAGAGCCTTTGAACCTCACTCAGTTGCAGGACTTCTTGCGAAACCCTGTGCGCCACTTCTTTAGTCAGCGTCTGAAAGTGTTTTTTGAAGCGGCTGAAGTGCCGCTGGAAGATGAAGAACCTTTCGTGCTCGACGCGCTGCAGCGTTACACCCTCAGCGACAGCCTGCTTGAAGCGGCCCTGGCTCAGCCAGATCAGCCGGAACAGGCTTTAGAGCACCGCGCCCGACGTCTGCAAGGCAGCGGTTTGTTACCGATGGCAGGCTTCGGAGAGTGCCTGCAACACGAACTGATTGAGCCACTCCCCGACGTTCTGCAGCGCTATCAGCAGCTTCTGGCTTTGTGGCCAACGCCGCTCAATAGCGCACTGCCGGTGAGTTTTGAAGGTCACGGACTGATGCTGGAAGGGTGGCTGAGCAATCTGCATCAACGCAGTGACAACGGCCTACTGTCCATCACCACGATTCCCAACAGCATTGGGGCGATTAAAACGCGCAAATGGCATCGTCTGACACGCTCATGGGTCAATCACCTGGTGGCCTGCGCCAGTGGCCTGGACATGTCCACTGCCCTGGTTGCCAGTGATGACACCTTGCTGCTCGCCCCGCTAACCCCCGACCAGGCCCGCGATATTCTGGGTAATTTGCTCATGGCCTGGAAAGTCGGCATGGGCCGTCCGCTGCCGGTCGCGGTTAAAACGGCGTTCGCCTGGCTGGCCCAGAGTGATCCGGCCAAGGCCGATGCCGCCGCGCAAAAAGCCTACGAAGGTGATGGTCAAACCAGCGACGGCGAGCGCCGTGAAAGTGCAGCACTGGCGCGCCAGTTCCCCGACTACGCCGCATTGATGGCCGACGGTGAATTTGAGGACTGGTGCGATGCACTCTATCGCCCACTCTTTGATGCGCCTTGGCGCTCATTAAACAGCGAGGAGTCCCGCTAATGAGCGAGCAAAAAGTACCTTTGGCGTTGGCTTTTCCCCTACGTGGCAGCCAACTGATCGAAGCCAGCGCCGGGACCGGCAAAACCTTCACCATCTCGGCCCTCTACCTGCGCCTGATCTTGGGCCATGGCGGCGCCGAGACCGGGTTTGGTCGTGAGTTATTGCCCCCGCAAATTCTGGTGGTGACCTTCACCGATGCCGCCACCAAAGAACTGCGTGACCGCATCCGCACTCGGCTCGCTGAAGCGGCGCGATTCTTCCGTGACGAAATCAAAGCTCCGGATGCGCTGGTTGAACAACTGCGCGACGAGTTCCCGCCTGAGCAGTGGGCCGCCTGCGCTGGCCGCCTCGACATCGCCGCGCAATGGATGGATGAAGCTGCCGTTTCGACGATTCACAGTTGGTGCCAACGCATGCTGCGTGAACACGCCTTCGACAGTGGCAGCCTGTTCACCCAAACCCTCGAAACCGACCATAGCGATTTGCTCGGCGAAGTGCTGCGCGATTACTGGCGACTGTTCTGCTACCCCATGCACGGTGACGCGCTGAACTGGGTTCGGGCTAACTGGGGCGGACCAGGCGCTTTAATGCCACGTGTTCGCGCCTTGTTTGGCAGCTCTCGTCCTACAGCAAATGCAGAACAAACCCCGGCTGAGATTATTGAAGCCTGCTTGCAAGAGCGTCGTCAGGCGCTGTCACAGCTCAAAACCCCGTGGTTGCAATGGGCTCAAGAGCTGCGCGATATCTGCCTGCAAGGCGTGGCCGCCAAAGCCGTTGACGGTCGGAAAATGCAGGCGCGCTACTTCGAACCCTGGTTTGAAAAGCTCAGCGCCTGGGCCTCTGACGAGTCTCAAGAGCAACTTGATCTGGGCACCGGCTTTACCCGCCTGACACCAGACGGCATGGCCGAAGCCTGGAAGGGCGATCCCCCTCATCACCCTGGGCTGGACGCCATGGCAGGGCTGAAAACAGCGCTGGATGCTTTGCCCAGCCCGGATGCTGCCGTACTGGAGCACGCAGCCCGCTGGGTGAGCGCACGCTTTGAAGCAGAAAAGCGCCGCCGTGCCGAGATGGGCTTTGATGACATGCTGCTCAGGCTCGATGCCGCACTGCAGGCTGAGGCCGGTGAGCGATTGGCGACCTTGATCCGCGAGCAATTCCCTGTCGCGTTGATCGATGAGTTCCAGGACACCGACCCAGTGCAGTACCGCATCTTCGAAACCATCTACCGCATCGAAGACAACACCCCGGAAACGGGCTTGTTCCTGATCGGCGACCCCAAACAGGCGATTTATGCCTTCCGTGGCGCGGACATCTATACCTACCTGCGCGCCCGCCAGGCCACCAGTGGCCGGCTGCATACGCTGGACACCAACTTTCGCTCCAGTCATGCCATGGTCGAAGCGGTCAACCTGGTCTTTGAGCGGGCCGAGCAGCGAGACACCGGGCGCGGCGCTTTTTTGTTCCGTAATGGCGATGAAAACCCGGTGCCTTTTGCCCCGGTTAAATCTTCGGGGCGCAAAGACACGTTGCAACTGGATGGCCAGCCCATCACACCTTTAACTTTTTGGCAGTTACCTTCCGAGCAACCAGTCTCGGGCATCGTGTATCGCCAGCAATTAGCGGCGGTGTGCGCCAGCCAAATTGTCGAGTTGCTCAATGGTGGGCAACAAGGTCGCTGTGGCTTCGCCAGAGAAGGCCAGCCCTTAAAAGGTCTGTTGCCCGCTGACATTGCCATTCTGGTCCGCGACGGTAAGGAAGCTCAGGCCGTACGGCGAGAATTATCAGCACGGGGTGTACGCAGCGTTTACCTATCGGATAAGGATTCAGTCTACGCCGCGCAGGAAGCCCACGATGTCTTGGCCTGGCTCAAAGCCTGCGCCGAGCCGGACGTTGAGCGCCCGCTACGCGCCGCATTGGCCTGCATCACCCTGGATTTACCGCTGATTGAACTCGAGCGCCTGAACCAGGACGAACTGGCCTGGGAACGGCGCGTCATGCAGTTCCGTGGCTATCGCGAAACCTGGCGCAAACAAGGTGTACTCGCCATGTTGCGCGGTCTGCTGCATGACTTTGAATTACCTCAGGCCTTGATCGCCCGCCCGGACGGTGAGCGCGTGCTGACCAACCTGTTGCACCTGTCGGAACTGTTGCAACAAGCCGCCGCGGAACTGGATGGCGAGCAAGCATTGATCCGGCATTTGGCCGAACACCTGGCCTTGTCCGGGCAAGCGGGCGAAGAACAAATCCTGCGCCTTGAAAGCGATGAGCAGTTGGTCAAAGTGGTGACCATCCACAAATCCAAGGGCCTGCAATACCCCTTGGTATTTTTGCCGTTTATCTGCTCGACCAAACCTGTGGATGGCAGCCGTTTGCCGCTGCATTACCACGATGCACAGGGCAATGCTCACGTCAGCTTGAAGCCGACGCCCGAGCTGATCACTCAAGCGGATGACGAGCGCTTGGCCGAAGACCTACGCCTGCTCTACGTGGCACTGACGCGTGCCGAGTATGCCTGCTGGCTGGGCGTTGCCGATCTCAAACGCGGCAACAACAACCGTTCGGTCCTGCACCTTTCGGCTTTGGGCTACCTGCTGGGCGGTGGTGCACTGCTGGCTGAGTCCACGGCTTTAGAACGCTGGCTGGCGGACTTGCAGCAAGATTGCACGGCGATCCAGTACGGCCCCGTTCCAGCCGTCAATGATGACCGCTTTTACCCACCGCTCAATCAGGCCACCTTGCTCAAACCGTTGGTGCCGACCCGTCGTGCGGCAGAAAACTGGTGGATTGCGTCCTACAGCGCATTGCGCATTGGTGACAGCCTCAGCCCTGCCGAAGCCCCTGAGAGCGCCCTTGCGCAAAAGCTCTCGGACGATGAACGACTGGACCCGGACGCACCGCGTGATGTGTTGCTCAGCGGTGGCGATATCCACCGATTCCCGCGGGGGCCAAATCCCGGGACCTTCCTCCACGGCTTGCTGGAGTGGGCGGGCAGTGAAGGCTTCAACGCCGATGCCGACACCGTCAAAGACGCCGTAGCCCGGCGCTGTAATCGACGCGGCTGGCAAGGCTGGATCGACACCCTGAGCGACTGGTTGCAGCACCTGCAGCATGAGCCATTGCGTCTGAATAATGGCCAGCCTGCTGTGGTACTGAATGGACTAAACCAGTATCAAATCGAAATGGAGTTCTGGTTCGCCAGCCACAAAGTCGATGTCTTGCAACTGGACCAGCTCGTGCGTGAGCACACCCACGGCGGCGCGGCGCGTGCCGCTGCTGAGCCGAGCCTGCTCAATGGCATGTTCAAAGGCTTTATCGACCTGACGTTCGAACACGAAGGTCGGTACTACGTGGCGGACTACAAATCCAATTGGCTGGGTACCGACGATTCGGCCTACACCGAACAGGCGATGAACACCTCGATTCTGGACAACCGCTACGACCTGCAATACGTCTTGTACCTGCTGGCCCTGCACCGTCAACTCAAGGCCCGCTTGGCGGATTACGACTATGACCAGCACATGGGCGGCGCCTTGTACCTGTTCTTGCGTGGCACGCGCTCGCAAAGCCAGGGGGTGTTTTTTGCCCGGCCGCCCAAACAATTGATCGAAAGCCTGGACCTGTTGTTCCAGGGCAAACCGCAGCTCAAACCCGCTGAACCGGCGTGGGAACAGGGGGTGTTGTTATGAGTCGTTCGTTTGCCGAACTGTTGCCCACGCCACTAACGGCCGAAAGCCTGGCCCAGCTCCAACCCTTGAAACACGCCGCCGATTTGCTGCTGTTGCTTGAGCGTTGGGTTGAGCGCGGCTGGCTGCGCGCACTGGACAAAGCCTTTGTTGCGTTTGTGCATGAACGCGACCCGAAGGGCGACCCATTGGTGCTGTTGGCCGCGGCCCTGACCAGTCACCAACTGGGCCACGGCCACGTCTGCCTCGACTTGTTTGAAACCTTGAAGCAACCGGACTTCGCGCTGTCATTGCCGCCCGAAGGCGACCCGCAAACCGGTGCCATGTTATTGCCCTCGCAACTACTTGAGGCGCTGGATGGCGATACCTGGTGCAAAGCCCTACAGAACAGCGCGTTGGTTGAGCAGGCGGGCGAGCCATCAGCCGACTCGTCGAGCCGCCCTTTGGTGCTCTGCGAACGTCGCCTGTACCTACGCCGCTATTGGGCCTATGAGCGACGAATCGACAGCGCATTGCGCCAGCGTCTTTCATCTCCCGAGCCTACGCCTGACGATTTGCCTGCGCGGCTGAACGGGCTTTTCGGTGCCGCGCAGGGCAATGCGCCGATTGACTGGCAAAAGCTGGCCTGTGCGTTGGCCACACGCGGTGCCTTCAGCATCGTCACGGGCGGTCCGGGCACCGGCAAAACCACCACCGTCGTGCGTTTACTGGCGCTGCTCCAGGCCCCGGCGGTTGAAGCGGGCGCTCCCTTGCGAATCCGCCTGGCAGCGCCCACGGGCAAAGCCGCTGCGCGCTTGACCGAGTCCATCAGCCTGCAAGTTAAATCGTTGGAAGTGGACGACAAGGTTCGGCAAAAAATCCCCAGTGATGTCACCACCGTTCACCGCTTGCTGGGCAGCCGCCCCGGCACGCGGCATTTTCGGCATCACGCTGGCAATCGCCTGCCGCTGGACGTCTTGGTCGTCGATGAAGCCTCGATGATCGACCTTGAAATGATGGCCAACCTGCTGGACGCATTGCCCGAACATGCCCGGCTGGTCCTGTTGGGTGACAAGGACCAGTTGGCCTCGGTCGAGGCGGGTGCGGTATTGGGCGATTTGTGCCGCGATGCCGAAGCGGGCTGGTACACCCCGCAAACCCGTCAATGGCTGGAAGCGGTCAGCGGCGAAAACCTTGCCGCCAGCGGTTTGCAACAAGACCTCGACGGCACCCACCCGCTGGCTCAGCAGGTGGTCATGCTGCGCCATTCGCGGCGCTTTGGTGAAGGCAGCGGCATCGGCCAACTGTCGCGCCGGGTCAACCAGCAACTGCCGCAAGAAGCTCGGGCGCTGTTGATGGCGGGTACTTACCCCGACCTGTTCGCCTTGCCGCTCAAGGGCGAGCAGGACCGGGCCTTTGAGCGTCTGGCGCTGGAGGGCCGAGGGGCAGAGGCCAAAGGCTATCGGCACTACCTTGAAGTCCTGCGCCATCAGCGTCCGCTCGCGGCGGCGGGCCTTGAAGACCCCTGCTGGGCCGCGTGGGCCGGCAAAGTGCTGGAGGCCTTCGAAGCGTTTCAGGTGCTGTGCGCCGTGCGTAAAGGGCCTTGGGGTGTTGAAGGCCTGAACGAGCGAATTACCCGAGCCTTGTTCGCCCGCAAGCTGATTGACAGCGACCAGCATTGGTACGAGGGGCGGCCGGTGCTGATGACCCGTAACGACTACGGCCTGGGGCTGATGAACGGCGACATTGGCATCGCCCTCAAACTGCCCGAGCAGGACGGCCAGAGCCAACGTCACGTCTTGCGCGTGGCCTTTGCCCGTAATGACGGCCAGGGCGGCATCCGCTTTGTACTACCAAGCCGTCTGAATGATGTGGAAACCGTGTACGCCATGACCGTGCACAAATCCCAAGGCTCGGAGTTTTCGCACACCGCGCTGGTACTCCCCGAAGCGCTTAACCCCGTGCTGACCAAAGAGCTGATCTACACAGGTATCACCCGCGCCAAACACTGGTTCAGTTTGGTCGAGCCTCGCGCCGGAGTCTTCGAAGAGGCTGTGCAGCGCAAGGTCAAACGCCTGAGTGGCCTGATGTTGGGCTTGGGGTGATGAGCCGTCAGGTGCCTCAAAAAGGCTGAGGAGTCCGGGCTATTGTGTGACCGATATCACAGTCTTTAAGCGGCTGTGGTATCGTTTCGACATTATTCCTGGAATGAATACAGAGATTTCCTGCATGGATGTGGCTGTCTCATCGACAGAGCAGCGTTTTGGATGGCGGCTGAGATGTCTTTCTCTTTGCTTGTTGCTGTTCAGCACTCCCTGCCTGGCCCAGCCCGAAGCTTCCGTTAATCTGGCGGATCAGCGTGCCAAGGCCGTGACCCAAGTGGTGCTCGGCATCCTCAGTTATGCGCGTTGGCCTGCCGAGCCTGCCCAGTTGGAACTGTGCGTGATCGGTCCTACCGAATACACCGACGACTTACTCAAAGGTACGACTCAATCCAGCGGCAGGCCGGTCCATGTCACTCGTTTGCTGGCGAATAATCCGGCCATTGCCACCGCCTGTCACGCCGTCTATCTGGGCAAATTAAGCACAGAAGAGCGCACCTATGTGTTCGACATCCTGGCTGGCCAAGCCGTGCTGAGCATCAGTGAAGAGGTCAGCCAGTGCACGGTCGGCAGTTTGTTTTGCCTGAACGTGCGTGATGATCAAGTAGCGTTTGAAGTGAACCTCGACTCGGTTGCCCGCAGCGGCGTGCGGATTCACCCCAGCGTGCTGCAACTGTCACGCCGCCGGGTCGCGCAGCCATGAGCCTGATCAAGCGTTCTCGTAACCGTCGCCGGCTGCGCTCGGTGCTGCGTCGCGGGCATTTGAGCGTGGCGTTGGTCGCCGTGGTGCTGGCCAGCCTTTCATTGACGCTGTTGGGCATCCTTGCGCTCAAGGTGTACGCCGACCACAACCTGCATTTGATTGCGCGGGCCATCAACTACACCGTCGAGGCCGCCGTGGTGTTTGATGACAAAACGGCCGCGTCCGAAGCGCTGGCCATGATCGCGTCCACCGAAGCCGTGGCCGAAGCCAAAATCTACAACGTCGAGGGTGAGTTGCTGGCCTACTGGCGCCGTCCGGAAAGCGGCTTTCTGTCGCGGGTCGAAATGCTCTTGGCCAATGGTTTGCTCGAACAGCCGATTAGCGTGCCGATTGAGCATCAGGGCAAGCAGGTAGGGGCGGTTATCGTCAGCGGGCACGGTGCCAATCTGTTGCGCTTTTTGCTCAGCGGACTGTTCGGCGTCATCGTCTGTACCGCGCTAAGTGCCTGGAGTGCGCTGTACTTGTCGCGGCGCTTGCTCAATGGCATCACCGGGCCTTTGCACAAACTGGCTGAGGTGGCCCACGCTGCGCGCAGTGAGCGGACCTTCGACCGCCGCGTGCCCGCGGCAAAGATTGCTGAAATGGACAGCCTGGGCAATGACTTCAATGCGTTGCTGGACGAGTTGGAGTCTTGGCAAAGCCACCTGAAAATCGAAAACCAGGCGCTGGCGCATCAGGCCAGCCATGACTCGCTCACCAACCTGCCCAATCGCGCCTACTTTGCTGCGCGGCTGGCGCGAACCCTGCGCGCAACCAACCCTGCCAACGATAAAGTCGCCGTGCTGTTCCTCGACAGCGACCGCTTCAAAGACATCAACGACACCTACGGCCATGCGGCCGGTGATGCCGTCCTGGTCGCCGTGGCCACCCGCGTGCGTGCGCAATTGCGCGAAGACGACGTGGTCGCGCGTTTTGGCGGTGACGAATTCGCCATCCTCCTGGCGCCGCTGTATCACGTTGAAGACGCCCAGCGCATCGCCGACAAGATCATCGCCAGCATGCAGGAGCCGGTCGAGTTGCCCGGTCACATCAGCATCGTGACCTCGCTCAGCATCGGCATCGCCGTATATCCCGAACACGGTGCAACCCCGGACTTGCTGCTCTGCGCAGCGGATGCGGCGATGTACCAAGCCAAACGCCTCGCCCGGGGCGGACAACAACTTGCCGAGTCGGAGTACTCGCCAACCCCGCTATTACCAGGAGCTTAACCCCCATGCATACAGTCACTCGTCGCTACCAACAGCTGTTCGGCGTGGTCTGGTTAATGGCCGTGCTGGTCTTGACCGGCTGCCAGACCGCCGCCCCGCAAAAAGGCCTGAGCGCCGCGCAGATCGCCGTGTTGAAGGAACAAGGTTTCCAGCTGACCGACGAAGGTTGGGCGTTTGACCTGTCGGGCAAGGTGTTGTTTGGCAGTGACCTGGATGCCCTCAACCCGCAAAGCCAGCAAGTCGTTGAACGTATTGGTACCGCATTGCTTGCCGCCGACATCCCGCGCGTGCGGGTAGACGGGCACACCGACTCTTCGGGGCAAGAGTCCTACAACCAACAACTGTCTGTGCGCCGTGCCAACAGCGTGGTCAAGGCACTGACCAAAGTCGGCATGCAGCCTGAAAACATCCAGATCCGTGGGTTGGGCAGCAGTGCGCCCGTGGCCTCCAACAAAACCCGCGCCGGCCGCACCGAAAACCGCCGCGTCTCGATCATCGTCATTGCCGACTAGTCCTCGTTGGAGCGAGCTTGTCTCGCGATCTTTTGATCTTTCAGAAGATCGCGAGGCAAACCTTCAGTCCGCAAACCTCAACGCCCGCGTCTCCCCAAGCAGCAGCGGCGCATTCAGCTCCGTCACGTTGCGGATGTAATCCCACAGCAGCGTAATCCGTTTCAACTTCCTCAAGTCCTCGCGGCAGTACATCCAGAACTGCCGTGTCAGGTTGATTTCATCGGGCAGTACCGGCAATAAACGCGGGTCTTGCGCCGCCAGAAAGCACGGCAAAATCGCCAGCGAGCGCCCTTGCTGCGCCGCCACGTACTGCGCGATCACGCTGGTGCTGCGCAAGTTAGCGCTGGCGCCAGGCAGTACGTTGGCCAGGTACAGCAACTCGGAACTGAACGCCAGATCGTCGACGTAGCTGATAAACGGATGTTCGGCCAAGTCGGCAGCCCGGCGAATGGGCGGGTGCTGGTCCAGGTAGTCCTGGGTGGCGTACAACTGCAAACGGTAGTCGCACAGTTTGCAGCACACATAAGGCCCGTGTTCCGGGCGCTCCAGCGCAATCACGATATCCGCCTCACGCTTGGACAGGCTGATGAAGTGTGGCAGCGGCAGGATATCCACTGAGATGGCCGGGTAGGTGTCGACAAAATGGCTGAGTTGCGGGGTGATGAAAAAGCTCCCGAAACCCTCGGTGCAGCCCATGCGCACGTGCCCCGATAACGCCACGCCAGAGCCGGACACTTGCTCGCAGGCCATGTGCAGCGTGCTTTCAATAGACTCGGCATAACCTAGCAAACGCTGGCCTTCGCTGGTCAGCGTAAAGCCATTGGTGCGCGACTTTTCGAACAGCAACGTGCCCAGGGCGGCTTCCAGCGAGCTGATGCGCCGCGACACCGTCGTGTAGTCCACAGCCAGGCGCTTGGCCGCGCTGCTGGCCTTGCGGGTTCGGGCTACCTCGAGAAAAAACTTCAGGTCGTCCCAGTTCAATGCGCTTAACGATGTGATGTTTTTTTGCATGTTTGACCGGCTTTTATGTGCGTTCTTATTAGAAGAACGCACACCTATACTCCAAAAACAGTCCTGCGACCAATCTGGACGCCCGCCCCCTGTTGTTTACGGGCTTATAAAAATAAATTCGGAGACTTCTATGAACGTTTCTACCACCCCGTACCAAAATGCCCGCCTGCTGATTGATGGCGAATGGGTCGAGTCGCAGACCACCGAGTGGCACGACATCGTTAACCCGGCCACCCAGCAAGTGCTGGCCAAAGTACCGTTTGCCACCCCCGATGAAGTCAACGCCGCCATTGCTGCCGCGCAACGCGCTTTCCAGACCTGGAAGCTCACGCCCATCGGCGCGCGGATGCGCATCATGCTCAAGTTGCAGGCGCTGATCCGCGAACACTCCAAACGCATCGCCACCGTCCTCAGTGCTGAACAAGGCAAAACCATTGCCGACGCCGAGGGCGATATTTTCCGTGGCCTGGAAGTGGTCGAACACGCGTGCTCCATCGGCACCTTACAAATGGGCGAATTCGCAGAAAACGTGGCAGGCGGCGTTGATACCTACACCCTGCGCCAACCTATCGGCGTGTGTGCGGGCATTACCCCTTTCAACTTCCCGGCCATGATCCCGCTGTGGATGTTCCCGATGGCCATTGCCTGCGGTAACACCTTTGTTCTCAAGCCTTCCGAGCAAGACCCGCTGTCGACCCTGATGCTGGTCGAGCTGGCGCTGGAAGCGGGCGTGCCACCGGGTGTGCTCAACGTGGTGCACGGCGGCAAGGCGGTGGTGGACGCGCTCTGCACCCACACCGACATCAAAGCCGTGTCGTTTGTCGGCTCAACCGCTGTCGGCACTCACGTCTATGACCTGGCCGGCAAGCACGGCAAGCGTGTGCAGTCGATGATGGGTGCGAAAAACCACGCCGTGGTACTGCCGGACGCGAACCGTCAGCAAACACTCAATGCACTGGTCGGCGCCGGTTTTGGGGCGGCCGGCCAACGCTGCATGGCCACCTCGGTGGTGGTGCTGGTGGGCGCGGCCAAACAATGGCTGCCGGACCTCAAGGCGCTGGCGCAAAACCTCAAGGTCAACGCGGGCAGCGAGCCGGGTACGGATGTCGGCCCGGTGATTTCCAAGCGTGCGAAAGAGCGCATCCTGGGGCTGATCGAAAGCGGGGTCAAAGAAGGCGCGGTACTGGAACTCGATGGTCGCAACATCAGCGTGCCGGGCTTTGAAGACGGCAACTTTGTCGGCCCGACTCTGTTCTCGGGCGTGACCACTGACATGCAAATCTACACCCAGGAAATCTTTGGCCCGGTACTGGTGGTGATCGAGGTCGATACCCTCGACCAGGCCATTGCTCTGGTCAACGCCAACCCGTTCGGCAACGGCACCGGCCTGTTTACCCAAAGCGGCGCGGCGGCGCGCAAGTTCCAGAGCGAAATCGACGTGGGCCAGGTCGGCATCAACATTCCGATCCCGGTGCCGGTGCCGATCTTCAGCTTCACTGGTTCGCGCGGTTCCAAACTTGGCGATTTGGGCCCGTACGGCAAGCAAGTGGTGCAGTTCTATACTCAAACCAAGACGGTCACCAGCCGCTGGTTCGACGATGACAGCGTAAATGATGGCGTCAACACCACCATCAATCTTCGTTGAGGGCACGACCATGAACATCGCATTTATTGGCCTCGGCAACATGGGCGCGCCCATGGCGCGCAACCTGCTCAAAGCCGGGCATTCGTTGAACCTGTTTGATCTGAACAAAGACATCCTCGCCGAACTGGCGGCGCAGGGCGGGCACATCAGCGCCTCGCCGCGTGAAGCCGCGCAGGGCGCTGAGCTGGTGATTACCATGCTGCCAGCGGCGGCCCATGTACGCAGCGTGTGGCTGGGTGAAGACGGTGTGTTGGCCGGTATCACCGAAGGCGTGCCTGCGGTGGATTGCAGCACCATCGACCCGCAAACCGTGCGCGACGTTGCCGCCGCAGCCGCCAAGCAGGGCGTGCACATGGCGGATGCCCCGGTGTCCGGCGGCACCGGCGGCGCGCAAGCGGGCACCCTGACCTTTATGGTCGGCGCCAACAAAGCGTTGTTCGACACGCTGCACCCGGTGCTGTCGCAGATGGGCCGCAACATCGTCCATTGTGGTGACGTGGGCACCGGCCAAGTGGCCAAGATCTGCAACAACCTGGTGCTCGGGATCTCGATGATCGCGGTCAGCGAAGCCATGGCGTTGGGCGCGGCATTGGGCATCGACAGCCAAGTACTGGCGGGGGTGATCAACAGCTCTACCGGGCGCTGCTGGAGTTCCGAGGTGTACAACCCGTGGCCGGGCATTGTTGAGACGGCCCCGGCATCACGCGGTTACACCGGTGGTTTTGGCGCCGAACTGATGCTCAAGGATCTGGGGCTGGCCACTGAGGCCGCGCGTCAGGCCCATCAGCCGGTGGTGCTGGGCGCTGTGGCGCAACAGTTGTATCAAGCCATGAGCTTGCGCGGAGAGGGCGGCAAAGACTTCTCGGCCATCATCAACGGCTACCGCAAACCCTAATAGGGTTTTCCAGGGAATCCGCGTCGGGCGGATTCCCTGGGTTTTACCGGATGCGATCAGGCAAAAACGAAATACTTGCGCACGGTTTCAACCACTTCCCACGTGCCTTTCATCCCCGGCTCAATTACAAAAATGTCACCGGCCCGCAGATGGATCGGCTCTTTGCCCTCCGGGGTGATGATGCAATAGCCTTCACGGAAATCGCAGTACTCCCACTTCACATACTCCACGTACCACTTGCCGGGCGTGCAGATCCACGTGCCCATGATTTTGTCGCCGTCCTCGCTGGTGTAGGCATTGAGGTTGACGGTATGCGGGTCGCCTTCGAGCTTTTCCCATTTGCAGGCATCCAGCACAGGCAAAGGATGCGTGTCGCGAAGTACGGTAATCGGCGCAGACATAAGAACTCCGTTGAGGGTGTGAGACACAAACCTCACCCTAACGGGCCTTGCGCGTGGGCAGATGCCTGGTTCCGACACTCAGCGGCCCGAATACGCACCCCCAGATACGCAAAAGCCCCGGCACTTGAAGGCAAGTGCCGGGGCTTTTCAGTTGCGCGTCGGGGTTAGTGGCGGTTAACCAGCGCCTTGCCCATGCGCAGACGCACGCGGTAGAACACGTAAATGATCAGCAGCCACACCGGCATCGCATACACCGAAGGGCGAACGTCGGGGATCATCCAGATCACCGAGACGATCACCGCCATGAACGCCAGGCACAGCATGTTGCTGAACGGCGACCAGAACGCTTTGAAGCCAGGCTCCACACCACGCTGGGCCATCGCCTTGCGGAACTTGATGTGGGTGAGGCTGATCAGCGCCCAGTTGATCATCAGCGAGGCAACCACCAGTGCAAACAGCAGCTCCAAAGCTTTGTGCGGTGCCACGTAGTTGACCACCACACACAACAACGTCACCAGCGCCGACACGCCCAGCGCCCGCAATGGCACGCCATTTTTGGTCAGCTTCATCAGTGCTTTCGGCGCGTCACCTTGTTCGGCGAGGCCAAACAGCATGCGGCTGTTGCAGTACACGCCACTGTTGTACACCGACAGCGCGGCGGTCAGTACCACAAAGTTAAGGATCTGCGCGGCGGTGTCGCTGCCGATCAACGCAAAAATCTGCACAAACGGGCTGCTGCCGTAGGCATCGCCACCGGCGCCCAGCGTGACCAGCAACTGGTCCCACGGGTACAGCGCCAACAGCACGGTGAGTGCGCCCACGTAGAAAATCAGAATCCGGTACACCACCTGGTTGATGGCCTTGGGGATTACTTTTTTCGGCTCGCTGGCTTCTGCTGCGGTGATGCCCACCAGCTCCAGACCGCCAAAGGAGAACATGATGAACGCCATGGCCATCAGCAGCCCGGTGCCGCCATTGGGGAAGAACCCGCCGTGGCTCCACAGGTTACTGATCGACGCTTGCGGGCCACCGGCGCCGCTGAACAGCAGATAGCAACCGAGCACGATCATGCCGAGAATCGCCACCACCTTGATGATCGCGAACCAGAACTCCATCTCGCCGAACACTTTGACGTTCAGCGTGTTGATCAGGTTGACCAGCACAAAGAACACCACGGCGCTGACCCACGTCGGCACCTCGGGCCACCAGAACTGGATGTATTTGCCCACGGCCGTCAGTTCGGCCATGCCCACCAATACGTACAGCACCCAGTAGTTCCAGCCCGCCAGGAAACCCGCGTAACCGCCCCAATACTTATGCGCAAAGTGGCTGAACGAACCCGCCACCGGCTCTTCAACGATCATTTCGCCCAGCTGGCGCATGATCAGAAAGGCGATAAAACCGGCAATCGCATAGCCGAGAATCATCGACGGTCCCGCCGACTTGAGCACGCCTGCCGAGCCCAGAAACAGCCCCGTACCGATCGCGCCGCCCAAGGCAATCAGCTGAATATGGCGGTTTTTCAAGCCGCGTTTGAGTGTGACCGGGGGGGAGTTAGCGTCAGCCATCGGTTGCCCTGTTGGTTGGTGTATTCAGTGTGTTGATGCCATCACCCGGATGCCTTGGGTGCCAGCAAGCCGGGGATATTACTCTTGGTAAAAATTCAGGCATACAGGCGAAGGCGTCTCTGGGAGATTTCTTACAGATTTAATTCGTCGATAACGCCTCAAACAAGGCCTTGGCGTAAGCCGGTAATTGTTCAAACGAATGGGCGCAGAGTAACAATTTGCGCGCCGCCCACGGCTCGTTCAGCGCCAACACACTGAACGTGGGCGGCGCTTGCCAGCGTTCAATCGTGGCCTTGGGCACAATGCCCAGCCCGGCGCCACGGGCCACCATGCGCACCACACCGTCAAACCCTTCAGCGCGGATCCGCACCTGCATGCGCGTGCCCGTATGCAGCGCTTGTTCCTCCAGGTACACCGCCAGCGCGCTATTGGCCGACAGCCCGACATAATCATGGCTCAGGGTGTCTGCAAACGTCAGCACGGGTTCTTGGGCCAGCGGATGGTCCTGCGGGATCACCAGCACCAGCGGGTCGTCGCGAAAAGGCCGGGTGTGCAGGTCGTGGGTATCCACCGCGCTGGACACCACGCCAATGTCGGCGGCGTTCTGGCGCAAGGCGTGGGTGATGCGCAGGCTGGTGAGTTCTTGCAGGTCGACACTGATGGCCGGGTGCTGGTGCACAAAATCGGCCAGCAACTCCGGCAGGTACTCCGTGATGGCGGCGGTATTGCACAACAGGCGCACCTGGCCTTTAAAGCCTTGGGCGTACTCGGCCATGTCGTGATGCACGCGCTCGACCTGTTGCAGCAACAGCCGGGCATGTTGCGCCAGGGCTTGCCCGGCGGGTGTCGGGCTGACGCCTCGGCGGCTGCGCTGCAAACACTCAACCCCAAACGCGGCCTCCATGGCACGAATGCGCGCACTGGCGGCGGCCAGCGACAAATGGCTGAGGTTGGCGCCCGCCGTAATATTGCCCGCCTGCACCACATTCAAATACAAGCGCAGATCAACCAGGTCGAAATGCATATTTTGGCTATGCCTCAATTCAACTGTAGGAGCGAGCTTGCTCGCGATCTTTTGATCTTTTAAAAAATAGTTATGTTCTGCCTATGCCTAAACAAGAGCCTGGCTCAATGTATGACGCATTTTCAAACCTTGCGCCATCCCCCAGCATGGCCACATGAATACATTAATCGCGTACTACCAACACTTGGGCTGGGCCTTGTCACTGCTGGTGATGATGACCTTTCTGCTAGCGGGAACGGTCAAAGGCATGATTGGCCTGGGCTTGCCCACCGTCGCCATGGGCATGCTCGGCCTGGCTATCGCTCCGGCGCAGGCTGCGGCCTTGCTGATTATCCCTTCCATCGTCACCAACACCTGGCAACTGGTGGCGGGCGGGCAATTGCGCGAGCTGATCAAGCGCTTGTGGTCCATGCAAGTGTGCATCCTGCTGGGCACCGGTCTGGGCGTGCTATGGCTGAGCGTCGACAGCGGCGGTTGGGCCGTGCGCGCACTGGGCGCGGCTTTGTTGCTGTACGCCCTGGTCGGGCTGTTTTTGCCAGCCCTGCGGGTGTCTGCGTCTGCCGAGCGCTGGGCGGGGCCGGTTTGCGGGTTGATCACAGGCGTCATCACCTCGGCCACCGGCGTCTTTGTGATTCCTGCCGTGCCGTACTTGCAAGCCCTGAGCTTGAACAAAAACCAATTGGTCCAGGCCTTGGGTTTGTCTTTCAGCGTCTCGACCCTGGCCCTGGCGGCCGGGCTTTATTGGCGGGGCGCGTTGGGCGGTGGCGAACTGAATGCCTCGGTGCTGGCGCTGTTGCCCGCGATGCTGGGCATGTGGCTGGGGCAATGTTTGCGTCAACGCATCAGCGCCGCGTTGTTCAAGCGCGTGTTCTTTGTCGGCATGGCGGTGTTGGGTGCTCATTTATTGATCAGCGGCTAAAGCTGATTGGCAACAATCTGATAGTTATTCGTGATCTGTGCGCAAAGGTAATTTGCTTTAACGCGGGTTTTTCCTAAAGGCTGGGCTCTATATCGTTGCCCTACGTTTTAAACCTTTAAGACCCCCGTGCCGCTCAACAGCGCTGAGGGTTAACTCCTGAAGAGGCTGCTCATGAAAAAAATTCTGTTACTCAATGGCGCTAAAAAATTCGCCCACTCCGATGGCCGCTACAACCTGACCATGCACGACACCGCGCTGGCCTTTTTTGATCGTCAGGGTTTTGAAGTCAACGTCACCCACATCGACGAAGGCTACGACGTGGCCGAAGAAGTCGAAAAATACCTGTGGGCCGACGTGGTTATTTACCAAATGCCGGGCTGGTGGATGGGCGCGCCGTGGATCGTCAAAAAATACATCGACGAAGTCTTCACCCAGGGGCATGGCAAACTCTACGCCAGCGATGGTCGCACCCGTTCCGATGCGTCGCAGCGTTATGGCAGCGGTGGCTTGATCCAGGGCAAACAGTACATGTTGTCGCTGACCTGGAACGCACCGCAGCAAGCGTTTGAAGACCCGGCCGACTTCTTTGAAGGCAAAGGCGTGGACGCGGTGTACTTTCCGTTCCACAAAGCCAACCAGTTTTTGGGCATGACCGGCTTGCCGACCTTTTTGTGTGTCGATGTCATGAAACGCCCGCAACCGGACGTTGACGCGGCGCGTTACGAGCAACACTTGAGCGAAGTCTTCGGCCTCGACGTGTAACCTGACGCGTTTCACGACGGCTTCGCCGCCGATAGCAGCCTCGCTCCGCTCGTCAGCGGCTACTAGCGACTACTATCAGTCGTTACCAATGAGGGGGCACGTGTGAAAGCCAGATCCGATGAACTGCAAATTTTTGTCTCGGTGATTGAGTGCGGCTCGATCTCCGCTGCTGCCGAGCAAGCCGGACAAACGCCTTCGGCCGTCAGCCGCACGCTGTCACGGCTGGAGGCCAAGCTCGACACCACGCTGATCAACCGCACCACGCGGCGCATGGACCTGACCGAAGAAGGCAAGTTCTTCTTCGAGCAGGCCAAGCTGATCCTTGAGCAAATGGACGAGCTGGAAGAACGCCTCATTTCGCACCAGCGCACACCGTCCGGGCGTCTGCGCATCAACGCAGCGGCGCCGTTCATGCTGCACGCCATCGTGCCGTACCTCCCCGAATTCCGGGCGCTGTACCCCGAGATCCAGCTGGAACTCAACAGCAACGACCTGATCATCGACCTGCTAGAGCAAAGCACCGACATCGCGATCCGCATCGGCACGCTGGCGGACTCGACCTTGCACGCCCGTTCATTGGGCTGCAGCCCGCTCAACATTCTGGCCAGCTCCGAGTACATCGCCCGGCACGGTGTGCCCAACAGCGTGGCCGAACTGGCCAACCACACCCTGATCGGCTTTACCCAAAACGACGGCCTCAACCAATGGCCGCTGCGGTTTGCCCAAGGAGATCGCTGGACCATCCAGCCGGCCATCAGCGCCTCCAGCGGCGAAACCGTTCGCCATTTGGCGCTGCAAGGGCAGGGCATTGCCTGCCTGTCGCACTTCATGACCCACGAAGACATCAGCGCCGGGCGCTTGCAGGTGCTGCTGGGTGAGTTCAACAGCGGCTATCGCCAGCCCATTCATGCCGTGTACTACCGCAACTCGCAGCTGGCGTTGCGCATTCAATGCTTTCTGGACTTTATCCAGACCAAGCTGGCGAGCTATGCAGCGCCGTATTTCAAAGACTGATGGGCTTACTCCTACAGGCATTTGAGAGCAACGCCCACACATATAGCAACGTCTGCACCTGACGCATCGCTTTCTATTGAGTGAAGTTTCCGAGAGAATCCCGACCGCCTTGCGGCACTCGATAGGCGTGGATAGTCTCGCTGAGTCACTGATCATCAGTGGCCGGCTGTGACAGGCCATCAAGAGTAAGCAAGACAAGCGTCATTAACGTCTCCTCGTGTTATGGCGGCTGCGTGCAGGGCACCTTCGGGTGCACCGAGTCTTTGTCTTGCTTTCTCCTCGGTCTGTCACCCGCACGCAGCTGCCTCCCTCTCCGAATGACAGCGGAACTGTGGCAGTTCTTTCAGCCTTATCCGAGAAAGTAATGTCATGAATAAAATCGTCCCCGATCCACCCCTAAATTCCCTTAATACCGCTGCTCACGCCTGTACCTCACTGTTCGGTATCAACTCCGGCATTGGTGCGCGTGACGCGCTGACGCAGGTTTCGCTGTTGCTTAAAGGCGCTGAACTCAACGCCGACGATATTGGCTCGCGCCTCAGCGGCTTTGAAGCCGAGCAACTCTGGCGCATTACCCACGGCGTCGAGCTGGCGCGTGGCGTGGTCGATGCACTGCTGGCGGACCAACCACCCGCCTAGGTGCGGGTGCAGGCGGCAAGGTGTAGAGGTAGAACACCTTCGCCGCCTGCGGCTTTTGCGTAGCGCTACGCAGTTTTCCTTTTGCTGTTTGAAATTTTTGACGAAATCAGACAAGGTTCGGCAACAGTTGATAACAATAAAAGGAAGTAGCGAATGCGTATTGTGTGGTTCAAAACCCTGGCCTTGACGGCGGCCATTGCCGCCAGCTCCTCGGCGTATGCCGTCACTCTGGAAGGCGGCGCAGTGGCTGCACCGGATCAATACGGCGCTGAAGTGGCAGCGCAAATCCTCAAAAAAGGCGGCAACGCGGTCGATGCCGCCGTCGCGACGGCCTTCACCCTGGCCGTCACTTACCCCGAAGCCGGCAACATCGGTGGCGGCGGTTTTATGACCTTGTTCATTGATGGCAAACCCTACTTCCTCGACTATCGCGAGACCGCCCCCAAAGCGGCCAGCCGCGACATGTACCTCAATGACAAAGGCGAAGTCATCGAAAACCTCAGCCTGGTAGGGTCCCGTGCGGCGGGCGTGCCGGGTACGGTCATGGGCTTGTGGGAGGCGCATCAGCGCTTCGGCAAATTGCCATGGGCCGAGCTGATCACCCCGGCCGTGGGTTACGCAAAAAATGGTTTCAAGGTGGCCGACCAGCAATTTCAGTACCGCGAAGATGCGCTGGCACTGTTTAACGGCACCACCAACTTCGGCGATTACTTCGGCACCATGAAGCCGGGCGAAACCTTCAAGCAGCCAGAATTGGCCAAGACCCTGGAGCGCATCGCTGACAAAGGCGCCAAAGAGTTCTACCACGGTGAAACCGCCGACCTGCTGGTCGCGCAAATGCAAAAAGACAAAGGTCTGATCACCAAAGAAGACCTCAATGACTACAAGGTCAGCTGGCGTGAGCCGATGCGCGTCGATTTCCGCGGCAACACCTTGTACACCGCACCGCTGCCAAGTTCGGGCGGCATCGCCTTGGCGCAACTGATCGGCATTAAAGAAGACCGCGCGGCAGACTTTAAAGGTGTGGAGCTGAACTCGGCTCCGTACATTCACCTGCTGGCGGAAATTGAAAAGCGCGTGTTTGCTGACCGTGCCGATTACCTCGGCGACCCGGACTTCGGCAAAATGCCGGTGGCTGAGCTGACCGACCCGGCGTACATCGCCAAGCGTGCGAAAGAAGTGAACCCGAAAGCGATTTCCGAAACCGCCAAGGTCAAACCGGGCCTGGAACCGCATCAGACCACGCACTTCTCCATCGTCGACAAAGACGGCAACGCCGTGAGCAACACCTACACCCTGAACTGGGATTACGGCAGCGGCGTTGTGGTTAAAGGCGCGGGCTTCTTGCTCAACGACGAAATGGACGACTTCAGCTCCAAGCCGGGCGTGGCCAACGCCTTTGGTGTGGTGGGCGGCAATGCCAACGCCATCGAGCCGGGCAAGCGCATGCTGTCGTCGATGAGTCCAAGTCTGGTCACACGCGATGGCAAGGTCACGCTGGTACTCGGCACGCCGGGCGGTTCGCGGATCTTTACCTCGATCTTTCAGGTGCTGAACAACATCTACGACTACGACCTGCCACTGGAAAAAGCCGTGGCCGCACAGCGCGTGCATCACCAGTTGCTGCCTAAAGACACGATCTACTACGACGCTTACGCGCCGCTGACCGGCAAAGTCGCCGATGAGCTCAAAGCCATGGGCTACACCCTGGAAGATCAGGGCTGGAACATGGGCGACATCCAGGCCATCCGTGTTAACGGCACCGCCCTGGAAACAGCCTCCGACCCACGCGGCCGTGGCGTAGGCAAAGTCGTGAAGTAACCTTTCAACTCTGTAGGAGCGAGCTTGCCTCGCGATCTTTTGATCTTTCTAAAAGATCGCGAGGCAAGCTCGCTCCTACAGTTTTCTCACTTTCTGCGCAATTTGTTACCATCCGTTTCTCGTTTTCTCCCTTCGCGTCTCCCGTCTTTTAGGTAACCCATGAAATTCTCACGTCTGCGCGCTGATGTCCTGGCCGGGCTCACGACGTCATTTGCCTTGCTGCCCGAGTGCATTGCCTTTGCCCTGGTGGCTCATCTCAACCCGCTGATGGGCCTGTATGGTGCGTTCATTATTTGCACCATTACCGCGCTGTTCGGTGGTCGACCGGGCATGGTGTCCGGTGCCGCAGGCTCAATGGCAGTGGTGATCGTGGCGCTGGTGGTGCAACACGGTGTGCAGTATCTGTTGGCGACCGTGCTGCTGAGCGGGCTGATCATGCTGGCGTTCGGGCTGCTCAAACTCGGCAAGCTGGTGCGCATGGTGCCGCACCCGGTGATGCTGGGGTTCGTGAACGGGTTGGCGATTGTCATTGCCATGGCGCAACTCGACCACTTCAAGGACGGCGACACCTGGCTCAGCGGCATGCCGCTGTACGTGATGATCGGCCTGGTGGCGCTGACCATGGCCATTGTCTATTTGTTACCGCGCCTGACCCGCGCCGCGCCACCGGCGCTGGTTGCGATCTTGAGCGTGGGGCTGGCGGTGTACTTTTTGGGCCTGCCGACCCGCACCCTTGGTGACATGGCGCATATTGCCGGGAGCTTGCCGACATTTGCCCTGCCAGATATCCCGTGGAACCTCGACACCCTGCGCATCATTGCGCCGTACGCGATCGTGATGGCTGTGGTGGGGCTGCTGGAAACCCTGCTGACCTTGAATTTGACCGACGAAATCACCGAGTCCCGGGGTTACCCGGACCGCGAGTGCGTGGCGCTCGGGGCGGCGAACATGGTGTCGGGGGCGTTTGGTGGCATGGGCGGCTGCGCGATGATCGGGCAAACCGTGGTCAACCTTAGCTCGGGCGGGCGAGGGCGGCTGTCGGGGGTGACGGCCGGGGTGATGATCTTGCTGTTCGTGCTGTTTCTGTCGCCGTTTATTGAGCGAATTCCGCTGGCAGCGCTGGTCGGGGTGATGTTCGTGGTCTCGCAACAGACCTTCGCCTGGGCTTCTTTGCGGGTGCTGAACAAAGTCCCGTTGAACGATGTGCTGGTGATTATTGCGGTCACGGTCATCACCGTGTTTACCGACCTGGCGGTTGCGGTGATGTGCGGGGTTATCATCGCGGCGCTCAACTTTGCCTGGCAACAGTCGCGGCAGCTGTATGCCGAGACGCCGGTGCAAAGCGACGAGAGCAAACTGTACCGGGTTCACGGCACCTTGTTTTTCGCCTCGACCACGGCGTTTCTCAAGCTGTTTGACCCGGCCGAAGACCCCGCCAGCGTGACTCTGGATTGCAGCCAGTTGAGCTTTGTTGATTACTCGGCGATTGCCGCGCTGGACACGTTGCGCGAGCGCTACCGCAAAGCGGGCAAGCATTTGCGCGTTGTGCATGTGTCGGAGCGCTGCAAAAAACTACTCAAGCGCGCCCGCGTCCCTCACGTTTAACACCCTCTCCCGTGGGAGAGGGTTTCTAAAGGTCGGTTACACCTTAAAGTGGCTGACCATTGCTTGCAGTTGTGTCCCCAGCCGCGCCAGTTCAACGCTGGACTTGGCGGTTTCATCACTGGCCGCCGCGGTTTGTTCTGACACGTCACGCACGTTGAGGATGCTGCGGCTGATCTCTTCTGCCACGGCACTTTGCTGCTCGGCGGCTGCGGCAATTTGCTGGTTCATCGACTGAATATTCGACACGGTGCGGGTAATGCCCTGCAACGAAGTGCCGGCCTGGCGGGTCAGGTTCACGCTGCTGTCGGTCAGGGTGCGGCTGTTGTTCATGACCACGGCTACTTGCTGGGTGCCACTTTGCAGTGCCGCGACCAGGGTTTGGATTTCTTCGGTAGAGTTTTGCGTGCGCTGCGCCAAGGCCCGCACTTCATCGGCCACCACCGCAAACCCACGCCCGGCATCACCGGCACGTGCGGCCTCAATCGCCGCGTTAAGCGCTAACAGATTGGTCTGGTCAGCCACGGCTTTGATCACGTCCATGACGCTGCCGATCTTGTCGCTTTCTGTTTGCAACACGGCCATGGCCTGGGTCGAACGGCCGACTTCAACGGCCAGACGCTCGATCTGGTCAATGGCCTGATTGACCACGTTGTCACCGGCGCGGGCTTCGTCGTCGGCGGCGGCTGCGGCGTGGGACGCTTGCTCGGCATTGCGTGCAACTTCTTGCACGGTCGCGGTCATTTCATGCATGGCGGTGGCCACTTGATCGGTTTCGACCTTCTGGCTGTTAACCCCGGCGCTAGTCTGCTCGGTGACCGCAGACAACTCCTCAGCTGCGCTGGCGATTTGCGTGACGCCGTCGCGGATCCCGCTGATCAAATCACGCAAGGTCGTGCCCATGCGCGCAATACCTTGTTGCAGGATGCCCAGGTCATCGCGGCGAGTAACTTGCAAGTTGTGGCTAAGGTCGCCGCTGGCAATGCGCTCAACGACTTCCAGGGTTTCACGTAGCGGGCGGGTGATCTGGCGGGTGATCACGACCGCCGCCGCCACGCCCAGCAGCAAGACCAGCAAGGTGGTGATCAGTTCCAGGCGGTTGGCACTGGCGCTGTCAGTGTCACGACGCTCCAGCTGAATGTTGTACAGCTCGGTGCTGCGGCTAAGGATGCCGTTGCCGTAGTCCGTCATGTCTTTGCGGCGGTCGATAATGCTGTTGTCAGTGTCAGTGAATACCTGCAACGCCTGGGTGTACTCAGCCATGGCATCGCTTAACGCACGCAAGGTGTCAGCGGCGCTGGCGCTGAAAAAAGTGTTCAACCCTGTAAGGCTGGCTGTCGCAGCGGCCAGTTGGTTGCGCGCAGCCTGTTCGGTCGCAGGCGTGGGCGAGGCAATGTAGGCGCGGCCCAGATCGCGGGCCATAAGGAACTGTTCGCGCACTTTGGTGACCGCCTGGTACTGCTCAAAACGCCCTTCTTCGCCCGCCGGGCGTTGCAAAGTGCGGGCGTCCAGCGTGGCGATGTCGGCCAGCGTCGTTTTGGCGCTGCGATCCATGCGCTCACGCGACACCGCAGACTCAACGTAAGCCTTGCGCATCGCCACCAGGGCGCTTTGGTAGCGGGTGATGAGGTCGTGTTGCTCGTTCAGCAACTTGAGGTTTTCAGGGCTCTTGAACGTGTTCAGCAGTTGTTTTTGCTGCGCCTCAAAGGCTTCCAGATTGGTCTGCACGTTCTGTGCGGCGGTCTCGTCGCCATTGGTCAACATGTACTGCAAACGTGCGACCCGCAGGTTGGTCAGCGCGCTGTTGAGTTGCGTGATATCGGTCATCCAGTTACTGCGGTCAATCAATGTCCCCAGGCTGAACCAATTGCTGATTGCCATCAGGCAGGTGAGGGCCAAAACCAGGCCGAAGCCCAAGGCCAGTTTCAGGTTGACGCTGATGTTGCTCAGCCAACTGCTCATTTCAATCTCCAGGAACGGTGCACGCAGGATCTGTTATCGCTGGAGGGTTTTGTTTTTCTGGCCCAGCAAATAGTGTGTTGAGCTGTATCGGCGGCGTTGAGCAGAGCTGAAACGTTTTTTGATGCGCAATGATCAGCGGTTAAACAGTTCACACAAAAAGACGATTAAGGGTGTGCTTGAAGATTTTTTTCACATTCGCTTCACCTGCCTCCTACACCCGTATTTATAGACTGCGTTCAGTTTGGGAAAAGCCTTGCTATGCAAGACTGTTTTCTTACAAGCGGGATTGCTCACCCATCCATTGTCATATTCGCGTTATAGGGTGACGGCGACTGTCGTTCACTGACTGCCATAGGGGTGTTCTACGTGATTTTGAGTCTTCGTTTAGCGGGTGCTAAGCGCGCATTACTGCGCAAAGCGTTCGCGCGTTATCGAAATACACTGGTGGCAGTTATGGCGACGGCTTTGACAGTTTTTGTCACCCTTCAACTGCTGGCGCCGGCCTCTGCTCCCAACCTGGCGTTGCCCGGCAATGCCAGCCGTGTCCTGGCCCTCAAACAAAGCTGGGCTAAAGGTGATGTGATTGCGTTGGTTCGCCATGGCGAACGTTGTGACCGCTCTTCGACGCTGTGCATGGGACCTGAGGACGGGATCACCGTACACGGCGAGTCTGTTGCGCAGGCGTTGGGCAATGAGTTCCGTCAAATGGGACTGGCCCATGCCGATATCTACAGCAGTTTGCTGACACGCTCACGGCAAACGGCGGATGCAATGTTTGTTCGTCAGGTTGAAGCCCAAGACTGGGTGTTCAACTGCCGAGGCAAAATGCTCAGTGATGTGCTCAAGCACAAAGTCCCGGGTCGCAACCTGGTGCTGGTCACCCATAGCGAATGCATGGACGAGCTTGAGAGCCAGATGCATGTGCCCACAGAAACCACCTTCAGTTATGGCGCGTCGTTATTTATCAACGTAGAGGGCGCCAGCGCACAGCCGCAAATGCTCGGTTATGTCGAAACCAAAGACTGGAACGCCATCGTGCCGCCAGGCACCCTGCCAACTGGCCATAGCCTCGAAGCCTCACGGTTTTAACACCTCAACGTGTAGGAGCGAGCTTGGGTACCCTCAAGCCAACACACGATTCCAATTGTCTTCGACCGGCAACGGCACGTCCCTGAGTTCCTGGGCCACGGCTTTTTCGATGTCGTCAGCGCTGAGCTCTTTTTCATCAAGCCACGGCCATGGGGCATCCGCATCGCGAAAGTCGAGTTGGTTGTTCAACTGCTGACACGCGAGCGCGAGCAAGTGCATCAGCACCCACTGGCTGGTGAGGTACGCCTTCTGTTGCACCGGGCTGCGGTTGAGCAGGGCGGTGACGTCTGTCACCTGCGGGTTTGGCCACACGCTGCTGCGCAGGTTCCAGACAAGCGCCCCGTTGTTCGAGACGTCTTTGTCGGCCAGTGCCGGGTCGGCGCTGACCTCGATGCTCAGCTTTACAGGTTGGTGCTCAAGCTGGTCAATCAGATAACGGGCGAGGCCGGATTGGCGCAGGTACGCCGTCGCGGTCTTGTAGGCCAGCTGAGCGTCATAGTCGCTCAGGCTCTGGCTGGTAATGCTGATGGTCATGGCTAGCTCCTTGACTGGGTAACGTCCAGCACAGGGAGCGTAGCCAATGTGCCGTAATCGGCCACGCCAAGTGTCGTTCTATTGCCGCGGATCAATCTTCTGCAGTGGGCGCCAGCGTCACGAAGTAAAAGTGATGGCGGCCAACACTGACCGTGTCCAGCACCTTCAGCGCCACTCCCGGCACCTCGGTTTTGTCGATAACCGCGATATTGTCGGGCGACTGCGCCAAAAACGCCTGCAACTCGGCGGCGGAGTTCAGCGTGTGCGGCAGTTGCTGGCTGTAAAACACCACGGCCCCCAGACGCTCGTCCGGTTGCAGCAGGGCGATGTGTTTGCCGCTGGCTTGCAGGCTGATGACCTGCGCGGCCACGGGCTGGAAGGATTCGCTGCGATCGGCGCGCGGCGCCCACACCGCCGCAGCGATCAGGTAGGTGGTGACAACCCCGGCCAGCAGCGCGATGGCCAGCGAGCGATGGTAGTCGCTCAAAAACCTGGCGATGGCCGAGCCCCGGCTTTTCTTGCGCAGCCATTGCAGCACCACCCCGGCGTACTCGGCAGCGATCACGGCGGCTGCCGGGGTCAGCGACATCAAGTACACCGCGCGCTTGCTTGAGGCGATATTGAGCATCAGGTATTGCGCCAACAGCCACACGCAGAAAAACAGCAGGTAAGGGTTGCTGCGCAGTTGCTTACGGAAGTGCCACAGCCCCAGGAACGTCAGCAGATTCCACGGCAGGAAGCTTTCGGGCAATTTGCGCAGGTAATAGTAGAAGGGTTCGTAGTGGCCGGCTTCGACAAAGGAGCCGCTGAAGCGGCCAATGCTGTTGGTCAATACCACTTCGCTGACCGCTTGCAGGCCGCCGCGTTGATACAGCACACACAGCCAGATCAGTAGCGGGATCAAGCCCACCAGAGTCATCAGGGCCGGGCGCAGCCAGTCTTTCACGGCAAAGCGTTTGTTGATCAGGCTGTCGCACAGCAAATAGGTAAAAATCACCACCCCCGGCAAGGCCAGGCCGAACACGCCTTTACTCAAGGTGGCAATGGCAATGCCGGCGGCAAACAGTAACCAGCTACCGGCCGCAAAGCGCGGTTGGCGGCTGGCCTGGTAAAACGCCAGCAGCGCCATGCTGACGCCCAAGGTCAGCAGCGAATCTTCACCGACCTGGCGCGCATTCGCCCAAAAGCTGCCCATGGTGGCCAGCATTGCGGCAGCCGTCCAGGCCATGGCTGTCGGCCGACCGAAGCGGCGCAGCATGGTGAACAGCAACATGATGCTGCACAGCCCGGCGATGGCGGACGCCAAGCGCACGGCAAACAGCTGGCCGCCAGACAGCTGGATCGCCGTCGCATCGAGCCACAGGCTCAGGGGAGGTTTTTCAAGGAAGGGTTCATTCAGCAGGGACGGGGTGACCCAGTCCTGACTCAAGTGCATTTGCATGGCAATCCCGGCAACCCGGGATTCGGTGGAACCTTGCAGATGGTGGTTTCCCAAGGCAAAAAACATCAACACACAACCGAGCAGCAGTAACAGCAGAGCGGGACGAGTCAGACGCATTGGGTTACCAGGCTATATTTCAGTGAATAATGCGCTGGAGTATAGGAGGGGAAAGTTTAACAAAATGTGAAAAATGGCCGATTCAGGACTTTTTGCCCCGTGATGGCACCGCAGTGCTTGCAGGCGTCAACATTGTTCCTGACCCGGCGATGGCCGGGTCAGGATCACATTCAGAACGTTGCTTTGACCTGCAAGCCTGCGACCAGTGCATTGCCCCGGCTTTTGCCGTAGAACGCTCCCGGTTCGATGATGTATTGCACATCCGGACGCAGCAGCAACCATGGCGTTACTTGCGCGCCGTAGTTGAGTTCCAGCAACTGCTCGCCGCTGTCGAGGTTGGCGATCATGTTGGCTTGCTCAGGGTTGGCAGCCGCAGCTTCTTGCACGTCACGCGAGCGTGAGTTGAACACGGCGCGCCCGTAAGCGAAGGCGATGCTGTCTTGCGGGCGGCTGGCAAACGGCTTTTGTTTCACCAGGCCTACTGCGTACCAACGGTGCATGGCCGAGGTCGCGGCATTGCTGGTAGCGGCCTGGCCAAAGGCGCGCAAGACGCTTTCGGGGTCTTGCTCATCACGCCAGATTGCCTGGTCGATCAGCACATAAGCCCCGGTGCGATTGTTGGCTTTTTGCGTGCTGCCAATTTTCGTGGTGTTGGAGGTGTCGTAGTACCAGCCCGCTTTGTATTGGCCGCTCAGCCAGGCGTTGTGGTTGTAGATCGCTTCCAGCGGCAGGATGGCACCGGTGGTGCCACGGGTGGTCATGGTGAACGCTTCGGAGGAGCGGCTGTTGTACTCCGGATTAACCTGGAACACCGCGGTTTGCAAGGTCAGCGACGGGCTCACGGTGTAGCGCAATTCAGCGCCCCAATGAGGGGTCGGGTAGTTGCTCCAGCCGCTGCCGTTGGACATGGTCAACGGGTGTGCGCAGAAACCGGCGTTTACAAAGCTGGTCAGCAGCGTCATTCCGCCAAAGTCGTTGCCCATCGCCAGGAAGCCGAGTTTGGTGGTCAGCGCCGGGCTGAACAGCGTGCGCTGGTAGCTGAATTCAGACAGCCGCGTGTACTGGCCGCCGTAGTTCTCTTGCACTGGCAAGCGGTTGCCCACCAAGTCTTCGGAGGCGCTATGGCCGCGACGGTCGTTGACGGTGATCTGCACCAGGCCCGCGTCCGGGGTATCGAGCAGCTTGCTCAGGTCGAACTGGGCGCCGATGCGCACTTGCTGCGAATACCGCGTGCCGTGCTTGATCCCGCCGTGCAGGTTGGAAAACGTTTCGGAGTTGTAGTCGCCGGTCAGCTTAATGCCTTTGTCGATCAGCTTTTGGCGTTCGCCGCCCCAATCGCCGGTCAGCGTTGAGCGATTCATCAGGTCGTCAGAGGTGTCTGCAAGTGCACAAGCGGGGGCGAGGGCCAAGAGTGACAAGCCGCTGCACAGGCCGGAAGTCAGCAAGGCGCGGGAAGAAAAAAACATCTAAAAGTGCTCCTTCAAAAGCAGTGTCGCAAAGCAGGGGGCGACACGATGTCGCACAGTATGAACTAGTTAGTTCATAAAATTAATATTTCGTCATATTGCCGCGACGAGAGGGTGCAGCTCGCTGTGAAGGTGAAAACGCGCAGTTTTAGCGAGATTTCGGCGCATATACCGGCATGTTAGGTAACGATTTTCAGCTTGTTTTAGCCGGGTCACTGGCGAATCGTCCGCGCTCTTTCGACGTATTCCCAGGTAATAGACTCTGATGAGCAGCGCTAAACCCATGATCGGCACCAAGGCTTTGTCCGCAAACCTTAAGCGCGGTCGCCTGGAGGTTGAGGTCAACGCATCGACTTTTGAGCCACAGGCCCTTTTCCGTTTCGCTGAACGGCGTAACCCCAAGCGCGCCTTTTTGTTTGTCTCGTGTGTGTTGGGGCGGCACATTCCTGCCCGACCGTCGCGGATGGCCGAGTGTTTCGATGCGCTGGCCGCGCAAATCCCAGCTGACTTGCCCGGCCCGGTGCTTGTCATCGGCATGGCCGAAACGGCCGTCGGCCTCGGCGCTGGCGTACACCGCGCCTTGGCCCGCACGCGTAACGACAGTGTTTATCTGTGCAGCACCCGGCACCCGACGGGCAGCACGGTGTTTGCTCGTTTTGAAGAAGAACACAGCCACGCCACTTCGCATTTACTGCACCTGCCGCAGAGTGCGCAGGTCCGTGCCCTCATGCTGACGGCCCGTTCACTGGTGCTGGTGGATGACGAGGCGTCTACCGGCACCACCTTTATCAATGTGTGTAACGCCCTGGCTGACGCCGGGCTTGAGTCTATTGAACGCATCGTCAGCGCCACCCTCACCGACTGGTCGCAGGGTGCGCTGCGCAAGGCCAAGGGCAGTCACGCCAGCAGCGTTTCACTGCTCGCCGGGCGTTATACGTTTGCCGAAAATGCACACGCCGAGCTGCAAGAAATGCCCAGCGTCGGCACCGTGGCCGAAGGTCATTGGCCACTTAAACCTGAACGAGACTGGGGGCGCATGGGCGTGTGCGAACACCGCGACACACTGGCCCCCGAGCTGCACGTCGCCCCCGGCGAGCGGGTTGTGGTGATCGGCACCAGTGAGTTTGTCTGGCCGCCTTTTTTGCTCGCTGAGCGGCTAGAGCGTTCGGGCGCTGATGTGCATTTCAGCGCCACCAGCCGTTCACCCATCGCCTTGGGGCACGCCATCGATCATGCGCTGTCATTTCGCGACAACTATGGCCTGGGCATTCCCAACTTTTTATATAACGTCGTCCCCGGCCAGTTTGACCGTGTACTGATTTGCAGCGAAACCCCGGCGGCTGCGCTGGATCCTGCGTTGCTGAGGGCATTGAATGCGCAGGTCATTGTTTATGGCCATTAATCGCCCGCTGGTGTTCGTTGACCTCGATGACACGTTGTTTCAAACCGCCCGCAAAATGGCCGAAGGGCCGCGCTACACCGCCACGCTCGATGCGCAGGGCCAGCCCAATGGCTTTATGAATGCGACGCAGCAGGGCTTTGTCGAGTGGTTGCTGGCCACCACCGACGTGGTGCCCGTGACTGCGCGCAGCGTTGAGGCGTATCAGCGGGTGCAGCTTCCATTCGCGCACGGGGCCATCTGTGCCCACGGTGGCGTCATCCTCAGCGCACAGGGTGTGCCCGATGGCGACTGGCATGCGCGCATGTGCCACGAACTGGCGCCGGAGCAGGCGCGTTTGCACCGCCTGAGCGAGCAAACCTTGGCGCTCGGCGCAGAGCTGGGCTTCTCGCTGCGCAGTTGGGTGGTGGAGGAGCAAGGCCTGGCCACTTACGTGGTGACCAAACACAATGATGAAACCGATCATGCGCTGCTGGTCGTGTGTGCCGAGGCCAGGGCGCGGGGTTTGCTCAACGGCCTGAACGTGCATGGCAACGGTAACAACCTGGCCTTCCTGCCGCAGGCGCTGCAAAAACGCGAAGCGGTGCGCGAGTGGATTCGCCGCGATCAGGCACTCAACGGCAAACGGCCATTGCTCGGCTTCGGCGACAGCCTGTCGGACCTGGGTTTTATGACTGAGTGCGACTGGTGGGGCACTCCAAAACACGGCCAGTTGGCCAGCCATGTGCGTGCGAGCGTGGACCATGCGTAATGTTTGCGCGGGCTTGAATACCGTCGGCAGCGGCAGTTACGGCCGGGATGATGTGCACTTTTTACTGCGTGCGATGGTGATTACAACCACCGGTGTGCAGGAAAAAGAGCACCTGATCCAGACCCGGCAACGCCACTACTCCGAAATGATCAGCCAGGAGCATGCGCCCTCCCAACCCCATCAAAACCTCTACAGGCGGGCGCTGGCGCACAATGCGGCGCGCATGGCCACAGATGTTCAGGCCTTGGCCAACGCCTTGAACGAACGTTGCACCGGCAGCACCCTTGCGCTGGTGTCATTTGTGCGCGCCGGGGTGCCGCTGGGCGTATTGCTGCGCCGGGCACTGCGTGAAGCCGGTCGTGATGCCCGGCATTACGGGGTCAGCATTGTCCGCGACCGTGGCATCGACAACGTGGCCCTCGAAGCGGTCGTCAAGGCCCATGGGGCCGAAAACATCGTCTTCGTCGATGGCTGGACGGGCAAAGGAGCGATCAGCGAGCAACTGCGGGAGAGCCTGGCCGCCGATTCGCGCTTTGCACCCCGGCCGCGTCTGGTGGTGTTGGCGGACCCGTGTGGGCGTGCCTGGCTGGCGGCGTCTGCCGAAGACTGGCTGATCCCCTCGGGAATTCTGGGGGCCACCGTGTCCGGTCTGGTATCGCGCTCAATCTGGGCGCCGGAACCCGGCTTGCACGGGTGCGTGATGTACCCCCATTTGGCTGGGCATGACGTGACCATGAGTTTTATCCACAGCATCGAAACCGAACGTGCCCGGATAACCGCGCCCGCCAGCGCTCAACCCTGGACGTTGGCACAGGCCTGGGCGTTGCAACGCCGCGCGCAAAGTGTGCTGGACGGTATCTCGACGCGTTTTTCGGTGCTCAACAGCAACCGGATCAAGCCCGGCATTGCCGAGGCGACCCGTGCCGTCATGCGCCGCGTGCCCGAGCAAGTGCTGGTGCGCGGGCGTGACGATCCGGACGTGCAACTGCTGATGCACCTGAGCCGTCAGGCCAACATCGAGGTCCGCGAAGTCGGTGACGAATTGGGGCCATATCGCGCCCTCACTGTCATCAGGAGCGTGCGCTGATGATTAAGCATTCGCCCTATGCCCTGGGGGCCACGCTGTACATGCCGGCCACCCGGCCGGACATCCTGGACATGGTGTCTGGTGAAAAAATCCAGGGGTTGCGATCGCTGGTGCTGTGCCTCGAAGACGCCGTGGCCGCCACCGATGTGCAACAGGCACTGAACAATCTCAAACACCTGCTGGAGGCTATCGAAGCGCGGGGCGGTCGACCGTCCGGCGGGCCGATCCTGTTTATCCGGCCGCGTGACAGCCGCATGGCGGCGCTGCTCAGTGAATGGCCATTAATGCGCCACGTCGATGGATTTGTTGTGCCTAAACTGTGTCTGAGCAACTTGCGCGAGTGGCAACAGGCCGTGGCCTGCGACGACCTGATGTTGATGCCAACCCTTGAAACACCTGAGGTCTTTGACCCCGGCGCCATGGTTGAATTGCGCAGCGCCCTGCTCGAACACCTGCCGGGGCGTATCATTGCCCTGCGTATAGGCGGGAATGATCTGATGGGCTCTCTGGGGCTGCGTCGTTCACCGACGATGACGCTTTACAGCACACCGATGGGTTACGTTATCCCGATGTTATGCGGGATTATGGGCTCTGCGGGGTTTGCGCTGACGGCGCCGGTGTTTGAACAGCTCAACGCGCCGCAGTTGCTGGAGCAGGAATTGGCGCTGGATATCGCCCACGGGCTTGTCGGTAAAACTGCAATCCATCCGGGGCAAATTGCAGTTATCCACAGGGCGCTGCAAGTCAGCCTTGAAGATTTCAACAGCGCACGCCAGATACAAAGTGATACGGCGCCTGCGGTGTTCAAGTTCAACGATGCGATGTGTGAACCCGCGACCCATGGCAAATGGGCGCAAATGATTATTGAACGAGCGCATTGGCAAGGGGTTCGCCCCGAAATGACCCGCTCGATAGACCCTTTTTGGAGGCAGCCTGCGATGGGCTGAAGTAGTCGGTTGAATGAAGTTTTGAATACGCCTGAGAAGGGCAAACAGGTCCTGTCGGCTTTCGATTTTGATGGCACGTTGACCTATCACGACAGCTTTGTGCCCTTTTTGCGCTTCGCGTTTGGCAACCGCTTGTTCGCGATGCGGCTCTTGCGAATGATCCCGGCGACCACCGCTTATTTGCTGGGCCGGATCAGCCGAAATGATTTGAAAGAAAAACTCATTACGGTCTATCTCACGGGAGCCAAGGAAGCATGGGTGGCCGAGCGTGCCGAAGCATTTTGTGACGCTTCCTGGCAGCAACTGATGCGACCTTTGGGCTTAGTATCGGTCGCCTCCGAGCTTGAGCAGAAGGCCATTGTGACTATCTGTTCAGCCTCGCCAGAGCTGGTGCTCAAGCCCTTTGCCAAAAAGCTCGGTATCGCGCTCATTGGCACCCGGCTGCAGTCGGTTGATGGCGTGCTGACCGGAGAGATCGACGGTACCAACTGTCGATGCGAGCAAAAAGTCATTCGGCTGGAGGCCCAATATGGGCCTTTGGATCAATACACACTACGTGCTTGGGGAGACACCCAGGGCGACGAGCAAATGCTGGGGGCAGCCCAAGAGCCACATTGGCGCGAGTTTCATGCGCTGTGGCGTCGCAAGCGGCCATTGGATGTGTGTCTGCGTGAGGAACTCTGAGCAGAACAGATCATGAGCCAGCAGCTACTTTCGGCCCCCGTCCCTGAGTTCAGACAAGGAAAGGAAACGCTACATGGCTATTTCGTTGTCCAAGAACCAAGCGGTATCCCTGGAAAAGGAGACCGGGGCGGGGCTTAAAAAAGTATCGATGGGGCTGGCGTGTGACCTGAGCTGCAATGCGCCCCGGACGGTGCGTTTATGACCCTTTTGGCGCCGGGCGCCAACACAGGTGTTAATACCGAAACCTTGAACGTGACCGTCAGCTACAGCCCTGTGTCGTGCGCGGAGCTGGACGTTTCGGCATTTTTGCTCACGGCTTCGGGCAAGGTGCGTGGCGACAACGATATGTGCTTCTTCGGCCAGAAAGCGGTCAACAATGGCGCGGTCAAACTGCTTGAGTCCGGCCCCGGTCGGGCGGTGTTCAGCCTCGACTTGCAGGCAATTGATCCCGCAGTCGACAAAGTCGCATTGACCGCCACCGTTTATGAAAATAAGGCTAAATTCTCGGCATTTCCCCATCTGACCGTGGCGGTGAGCGGCGGCATAGAGGCTCCGATTCCGACGCAGGGCATGGCGGAAACCGCATTGATTTTGGGTGAGTTCTATCGTCGCCAGGGCGCGTGGAAATTCCGCTGTGTCGCTCAGGGCTTTGCTGGCGGCCTGGCCCCCTTGGCGGAACACTTCGGTATGGAAATTGACGCCCCGGTCACGCCATCCCCTGCGCCTGTGGTGCCGGCTCCTGCAACCCGAGTCAACCTGTCAAAGGTCACCCTCGACAAGCAACGCCCCTCCATCAGCCTCGTTAAAAATGACGGGGATTTCGGTGAGATCAAAATTAACCTCAACTGGAACCGAGCTCCGCAAAACCGCGGCGGCGGTGGCTTTTTTGCAGCGTTGCTCGGCAAATCAGGTGGTATCGATCTGGATGTGGGTTGCCTGTACGAGCTGCAAAACGGCCGCAAAGGCGCCGTCCAGGCCCTGGGTAATGCGTTTGGCGAATTTGCCGATGAGCCGTTTATTCAACTGATGGGCGATGACCGTACCGGGGCCGCCAGTGACGGCGAGTGGCTACGCATCAATGGCAAACAGTGGCACGCAGTACGCCGGGTGCTGGTCTACGCGTTCATCTACAAAGGCGCGCCGAACTGGCAGGCCACTGACGGCGTCATCACCTTGTACATGCCGGGCGAACCGCCGGTCGAAGTGCGCTTGAGCGAAGAGGGCGGCTCCAAGGGTATGTGCGCTGTCGCCTTGCTTGAAAACATTGACGGCAGCGTCAAGGTCAATCGCAAGGTTGAGTTCTACAATGGCCATTCAGACATGGACACGGCCTTTGGCTGGGGCATGGGCTGGGCTGCCGGGTCTAAATGACCGCGACATAACGACCGCCGAGGCTGGCGATTTTGATCTTTGAGGACACCATGGAAAACACGGCAATTGGTTTTCCGCCAACGACCATCGCTGTATTTGTAGCACTTGCGGTCATTGCCCTGGCAATCGATCTGTTTACCCACAAAAGCGATAAACCCGTCACGCTGACCAACGCGGCTTGCTGGTCGATTTTTTGGGTGCTGATCTCTCTCGCCTTTGCGGGCTATCTGTATTACGCCCATGGTCCGAGCGTGGCCAGCCTGTTTGTTACCGGTTACGCACTCGAAAAAGTCCTCAGCGTCGATAACCTGTTCGTGTTCATGGCGATCTTTGCCTGGTTCAAGATCCCCGATGCGCTGCGTCACCGTGTTCTGTACTGGGGCATCATCGGCGCCATCGTGTTCCGCTTGATCTTCGTGGCGATCGGTACAGGGCTTCTGGCCTTTGGCCCGTGGGTAGAGGTGCTGTTTGCGGTGATTGTGGCCTGGACCGCGATCATGATGCTGCGCGGCAATGAAGACGACGAAGACGAAGACTATTCCAAACACGTCGCTTACCGGTTTGCGAAAAAACTGTTCCCGGTGTGGCCAAAGCTGCACGGTCATCAGTTTTTTGTGTCGCGCACGGTGCTTGAGCAGGAGATCACCAAACCCGAGAACAAGGGCATGACCCTGGCCAGCAAAGGCGCTTTGTTCGCCACACCGCTGTTTTTGTGTGTGGTGGTGGTTGAGGTCTCGGACATCCTGTTCGCCTTCGACTCCGTGCCAGCCGTCATCGCCGTCAGCCGTGAACCCTTGATCGTTTACTCCGCCATGATGTTTGCGATTTTGGGCTTGCGCACCATGTACTTCGTACTTGAAGCCCTCAAGCGTTATCTGGTGCACCTGGAAAAATCGGTTATCGCGTTGTTGTTCTTTATCGCCGCCAAGCTGGCGTTGAATGCAACCAACCACCTGTTTGGCCATGGCATCAGCATTGAGCCAAACACCAGCTTGCTGGTGGTGTTGGTGGTCTTGGCCATCGGCATTGCGGCCAGCGTTGTTTTCCCCGGCAAAGAAGAAAAATCGGACGTTAAAAACGGCTGACAGCTTTGCCTTGTTCAACGGCCAGGAGGCGCAGCACACGATGCAGTCGAGGGGTATGGCTTGGTCTTTCAAGCCGTTCCCAGTCAGTTCTTTCTATAAGGATTCACGCACATGGCAGTAAGTCTGAGTAAAGGCGGCAATGTATCCCTGACCAAAGAAGCACCGGGCCTTACCGAAGTCGTGGTGGGGTTGGGCTGGGATCCACGGGTAACCGACGGCCAGGAGTTCGACCTGGACGCCTCGGTGTTTATTGTTGGCGAGAGCGGCAAAGTGCTGAACGACGGCAGTTTTGTGTTCTACAACAACAAGACCTCACCGGACGGCAACGTTGTGCACCAGGGCGACAACCGCTCAGGCGCAGGCGAGGGCGATGATGAGCAAGTGCACGTCAAACTGTCCGGCTTTGCCCCAGACACCAAAAAACTGGTGTTTGCCGTCACCATCCACGAAGCGGCCGGGCGTAAGCAGAGTTTTGGTCAAGTCGCCAATGCGTACATTCGCGTGGTGAACAGGGCGGATGGCAAAGAGCTGGCGCGCTATGACCTGAGCGAAGACGCCTCAACCGAAACCGCCATGATCTTTGGCGAGCTGTACATCAATAACAGCGAGTGGAAGTTCAAAGCCATCGGCCAGGGTTTTGCAGGCGGACTGGGCCCGTTGGCGGCGTCTCACGGCGTAAACCTGGGCTAACCCCACGCTTAAAAAAAGACCCTCCCCGACGCCGGGCAGGGTCTTTTTTTGTGTTAAATCCCGCAGGAATCCAAGATTGCGCCGTCTGTAGGAGCGAGCTTGCCTCGCGATCTCTTGATTGTTGAGCGTCAGAACATGCTCCTTTCATCGCTGTAGTCGGTCACAAAACTGCACTTAACAACTGCGCAACAACTTGCGCACGTAAACGCTGTTTTTACACCGAGCACTTTGCTGTAAGCCTTATCAAAAAAGGGCTCCAGCGAACTGCGCAACTTTTTGCGCAGCAGTGCGCAACACCTTGCGCACTTTTCCCTGATATTTCGCCTAAATCCCCTGTCGATAAACACACGGTCGTCTACAGGCGTTGATCTATAAGGGCTGAACGTTAACTGGCACAACTATTGAACTCTCCTATGGCCGCGCAACGTTTTTGTTTGCCGGGTTATCACATTTTTTGTGCAAGGAGAGCTTCATGGCTACGCCAGCGTATATGTCCATCACCGGTGCAAAACAGGGCCTGATCACATCCGGCGCGTTCACGGCCGATTCAGTGGGTAACACCTATCAGGAAGGGCACGAAGACCAGGTCATGGTTCAGGGTTTCAGCCACGAGGTGATCATCCCGCGTGACCCGCAATCGGGTCAGGCCACCGGTCAGCGTGTTCACAAGCCGCTGTGCATCACCAAGGTTTTTGACAAGTCTTCGCCGTTGCTGCTGCAAGCATTGACCTCAGGCGAGCGCATGACTGAAATCGTTATTCAATGGTTTCGGACATCGGCTTCCGGGACGCAAGAGCACTACTACACCACCAAAATTGAAGACGCGATCATCGTCGACATCAAAGACTACATGCACAACTGCCAGGACCCGGCTAACAGCCATTTCACCCACCTGGAAGACGTGCAGTTCACATACCGCAAAATCACCTGGACTCACGAAATCAGCGGTACTTCTGGCTCTGATGACTGGCGCACCCCGGTCTGAGGTTAAACCCAAGCACCCATAAACTTCATCAGCCCGCCTCGGCGGGCTGATGTCGTTCGCAGGAGGCATTCAATGGTTACGCGTGATCTTTCGTTGTCGGCAGGTCTACCTGCCGACCTTGAATGGCAAGGGCACTGCGGTTTATTGCTGGATGCAGTCAGCCTGATCAAACGCTCTCAACAGCTGGCGCAATGGAACAATCCCTGGGTATTTGAGCCGCTGTACACTGCCTCGGCAATGCCCGGCCTTGAGCAACTGTCGCCGCGTGTATTAAAAGTCGAGACACCGGCTCAGCCCGTACTCCAACATTTTTTAGCCAAAGCCGAAGAAGAGTGGGGCTACCTGCTGTTTTGTGACGGTGAATGGCCGTCCATGATTGCCCATCTGCGCTGGCTGACCGTGGTCCGGATGCCCCACGAACAGCGCGTTTTTCTGCGTCTGGCAGACCCTTCGGTCATGCATGCGTTATTTGCGCTGGCGGTCGAAGCGGGGGATCCCACCCTGTTTGGCCCATGCCAGCAGATTCTGATCGCCGACGCAGCGCAGGGTGTCTGGCACCTCCATCATCGCCCCGGCCCTGCGCCCATCCCGCAACAGGCCACGCCTTACTTACTCTCGGAGCAAGAGGCGAATGCACTGGATGTCGTCAGTTTTCGCAATGTGGTGCTGCGGCTCGACCGGCATCTACGCCATTACTTTCCCGCGTACCAGGCCCACCTCTCGCCAAGCGAACGCTGGGCGCATGTTCACACGTTGGCGAGCATGGCCTATGACCGCGGCTTGAGCAGTGAACTCGACATCACCCTTTACGCCAATGTGCACGGCTACCTCGGGGAACATGCGCTGCGGGACCATCCCGACTTGCACCTTCAGTTGATCACCGTCTCGGCGCTCACGCCTGCGCAACGCATCGAGAAGGTGGCTGAAATCGCCCGCTGCCGAGCACTGCACCTGAGAGAGCCTGCCTGATGTCGACCGTCTTCTGGCCCAAAAACCCCAACAACGTCAACCTCTCCCGCGACGATGCGCGAAACAGTATGGGCACCTGCCCGCTGATGAAAACCACCGTGCAGTTGATCCCGCTGCGCTATGGCATCGTCGACAATCCGGCACTCGATCCCGCAAGCGAGCTTGCCATGCCCTACAGCCTCGGCGCCCGGCCGCTGGGTATCCGGCTGTTGCGCGATGGCTGGTTGTACGTGATTGAGGGCAGCAGCGGGACCTTGTCCGAGTACCGTGTTGAAGACGGTCTGGTCAGCGCCATGCTGTGGCAAGGTCAAGCGGTGTTCGACGACGACCGTGAAGACCCCATCCACGAACCGAGACTGATTTACGCCAAAACCAGCACCTTGTACGTCACGTATTCCGAAGTCCCGTGGACCGCTAAAAAGTGCCAGCAAGTACTCAATGCGCCGTCCGAGCGTAATCACTTCATGCAAGCGGTCGACTTGAGCAAGGCCAAGTGCGACACCGGCGGGCCCCACCTGCTGACCCCGGACATGACTGAGCATTGGCTGGCCGAAGTCGCCACCGAGCGAATCGAGGCAGAGCAACAGAACCCTGCTACCACGCTGGCCGAGCACACCAGCAGCACCCAACAACGGCTTGACGCCGAACTGCCCGAGCACGAGCGTTTGCCCTACCTGTGGGAAACCCCCGCGCGTTTCGCTCAAACCTCCATGAACCGCCTCACCGGCTGCATTCATCCACAGTACCGGCACGACACGCTGTATCTGGTGCTGGAAGACACCTTGGGCGTCATGCGCGACTTGGCCAACTATCAAGACCATGTGGTTGGCTGGATCGATGACTGGAGCAATGGTGGGGCGAAACAGGGCCATAACGAACGCGATTACGTACTGGCGTGCTACATCGAATCCCTCAGCCAGCTCAATGCGCTGGATGTCAAAACGCTGATCGGTGAAAGCACGGACCCGGCGCACAAAGCGCTGCTGGATGATTTGCAGGGCATGGCTGAGCCGCAACACGGGGTCACAAATACCGCGATTATTGAGTACCTGGAACGAGGCGGCTTAATGACGCCGCCAGCGGGTAGTCCGGTGCCGGTGGAGCTGGAAGTGTTGCGTCAACGGGCGCAGATGCTGGCCAATGAGGACCGCTTAAAAGGCACTGCCATGGGCTCAAATGCTCGAAGCGCAGCAGAAGACGTCGACCGTCGTTTCTACACCCGCGAACATTTTCAGGTCGCGCCGGTGGCTTTTGTCGACACGCATTTCGAAACCCTGATTGCTCTGGGCAAGCACCGATTCAATCAAGTTGATGACCTGCTGTATGGTGCGAAATTTGGCCAACGCGGCGTCAATGAACTGATCGACCGCGAAGCAATGGACCGAGAATTACTCGCCCATCGAGCCGGGCTAGCGCGCTGGAACCACCTGCTCGATGCCATCACTGCCGACCGGGTCAAACTGACGTGTTCGGGCGCGTTTCATAAAGCGGGCTGGTACTTCGACCCGATGGACATCGGCCACGCCGGGCACGCGTTTGCCACTGAATATGCCTGCCTCAAAGACATTTGCCGCAGCGACGACGCTTGTGAACAACTGCTGGCGTACAGCGAGCGCAACCCGCAATTCAGCCGCCCGCTGTACTACACCTTGCCCTACAGCGACCAAACCTCGTTGTGGGTGCACTACGCGTTTTTGCTGGCTGCGGGCATGGTCCTGTTCAACAACAGCCCTGAACTCCTGGCCCGCCTGCGCACCCTTGAACAGAACCGCTTACCGGCGCTGGACGACCTCCCCGACAGTACCCGATCAGTGGTCAATGCCGCCCTCAACACCCTGACCCCGGCGCTTAATCGCGGGCTGGAAAACGTGCTGGTCAACTTTGACGAGTTCTTCAAAAACAACGCCATGCCCGACGTTGAGGAACTGCTGCGCAAACTGCCCGTCGCCCTCAAATCACGAATAGTGCAGGCCGCCAAAACCGAAGGCGTGACGTTCCATTTTGCGACCCCGCAAGAACAGGCCGCGTTACGCGAAACGCTGCGTGAAACCTTCAAACTGCGCCAGGAAATAGCCCTGCTTAAACAGAAACGGGCCAAGTCCAATCGTCAACACGGGCACAAATCTCAGACCTCCCGGGAACTGCTGGAGAAAATCCAGTACGACAGCCAACGGCTGGATCTGGAGCAAAGACGGCTGGCAGCCAGCCTTAGTCCCATCCCGGAGTTGCCGGATGAACATGCGCGGATTTTCGGTTCGACACAGGGCAAAGCTGGGCTAACTGTGATCTTCCCGAATGAAGGCAAACGGCAAGTGGCCGGGCTGATGGATAACTTTCGTAGAGGTGTCCATCGCGCGCCGGTGATGAACGTGCTGGGGGATGGCGCGGCGTTGTTGCTGTTTGTGGCGCAGGCGGTGAATTTGGTGCAGGTGGTTAAAGAGACTTTGTCTGCTTCAAGTGATAAGAGGGTCTGGATGCCTTTTATGAGTGCGTTTGCAGCCACTGGTGCGGCTGGATTTGCTGCTGCTCAAGGCATATTTGATACCGCCTTGAGTGCTCAGGCTAAAAATCTCGGCGAGGTTCTCGCAAGAAACTCTCTTAGCCGGCTGCAGGTCACCATGGGTAAGTTACATATTGGATTGGGCTTTGTAACTTATCCTTTGGGTTTTGCTGCGGCTTTAGTAAGTTTCAACGCTTATCAAAAGCAATGGTCTCAAGCCGTACTTAGAGGCAATCGCGGAGCCCAAAATGGTGCCCTGATCGCAATGGTCGCATCGGGAGGTTTGGCCGCCACTAATGCTTATGGTTTTGGTCATACAGCAAAGGCCGGTTATCAAGTGCTGATGGCTGCCAAAGGTGAGGCCCGTAAGACGGCATGGAAGGTTGCTGGCGCTCGTCTTGGCAGCGTCTTTTTTCGTTCCAGTTGGGCCGGTGGGTTTTTCACGATACTGGAATTGGCGGGCACTTGGCTTTACAACCGCTACAACACCAGTGGCCATGATCAGTGGCTGCAAAGCACCCCGTGGGGGCGGGATGTTGATAAACGTAAAGATCTCAGCCTTCAAGAGTTCCAGCATTACTTGACGTTGCAGCAGCTGGCGCCCTTTGTAGAAGTCAAACGTCCAGACGATAAGCCGTTTTGGCAAAGCATGTTGGGTGGCACTAGGCCGGGTGAGATTATCGTGATCCTGCCGGGTATGACCCTGACCGACTATCAAGACAGGCTGGACGGGCGGGCCAGTCATGGCCTTAAGATCGGCGCACAGCGAATCACAACGTTTCTTAGGGGGGATCGAGGCATTCCCGTTGAGCAGCGCGAGGTTGTAACTGAGCAGGTGCAGGCAGGGTTGTATCGAATGGTGAGCAAGCCCGAAAAAGAAC
>NZ_WIVZ01000040.1:0-49573 GCF_009600325.1 Pseudomonas sp. FSL R10-2189 | reverse complement strand
GGGATGCTGAAGATACTCGCTGTCCTGTTTGCTGCGCGACAGCGCGGCGTCGAAGACGGGGCGGCCCCTCCTACAGGTGTATTACGCACCTGTAGCCGCTGACGAGGTACGAGGCTGCGATCGGGCGCGCAGCGGCCGTAAAAAGAGCCAGGATCAAAAGATCGCGAGACAAGCTCGCTCCTACAGGTGTATTGCGTACGCCCGCACGCTCAACCGCTATACGCGGCACTCAATTCAACCGCCGCGTGTTCGAACGCGGTTTTGATTTCTTCGATCACGTGGTCGCTGTGGTCGAAGGAGATGTACAACCGGCCGTACGGCGACGGCATGATCAGTACGCCCGCTTCGCGCAATGCCAGGTGCAGGGCTTTGGTAAACGAGGAGTTGGCGATTTGCGCAGCCTGTTCGTAGGTGCTCGGGACTACGGCGCCCAACCAGATACCAAATACGTTGCCGTAGCCGCTGGTGCTCACGGTGATGCCGTGGCTTTTAAAGATGCTTTCAATGGCGCCACGCAAGGCGTCGCCACGGGCGATGAGTTGCGGGTAGTCAACGCTGTCCAGTTGCGCCAGGGTGGTGGTCACGGCCGCGCAGGCCATGGGGTTGCCGCTGAAGGTGCCGCCGCGGATGACCCGGCCTTCTTCAAACCCTGCGAGGATGTGCGGTTTGGCGACGACCGCCGACACCGGTACGCCGTTGCCAATGGCTTTGCCAACGCTGGCGATGTCCGGGTCCAGGCCTTCTTGCAGGGCCGCGAGGCCCGGATACAGGCGAAAGCCCATCAGCACTTCGTCGCTGATTACCAGTGCGCCGTGGCGGTGGGCCACGTCTTGCACGTGTTTGAGGTAGCCCGGCAAGGCCATGATGCAGCCCGCATTGGCCAGCATTGGCTCCAGAATCACCGCAGCAATGTTGCTGTCTTCGGCAAACAGGCGCTCAACATCGTCAAAGTCGTTGAAGCGCAGCAGGGTGGTGCGCTCTGTAGACGGGCGCTTGCCGTCGCTAAAGCTCGCTTCTTTGGAGGTGACGTTGCCGTAGCTGATGTCATCGAACCAGCCATCAAAACCCGCCGCCATTTTGGCGATTCTGCCGCGACCGGTGTAGGCCCGCGCTGCGCGGCAGGCCAGGTGCACGGCTTCGCTGCCCGAGTTGGTGAAGATGACTTTGCTCAGTTCGCCGGTGTGGTTGGCCAGCGCCGTCGCCGCGCCATGCTCACGCACATGGGCCCAGGAGGGCGCCGCGCTGTCGCTCAGTGCCTGCACGACCGCCGCATTGACGGCGTCATTGGAATGGCCCAGCAACACCGCCCCAAAGCCCAGCGCGGTGTCGATGTATTGGCGGCCCTGGTCATCCCACAGGTAGGCGCCTTTGCCGTTGCGGATAAACAGTTTTTCACCCTTGAGATCAGGCAGGATGCGGGCTGCGCTGGAAACATCACCCACTAGATTCGGCATAAAAACCTCTGAATTTGGACAAGAGTTACCCGCCCCGGGCTGTTAAGCCCGGGAAGGTGTACGGCATGAGTTATTGTTGTTTGATTTTCAGTTTTTCGTTGCGTCGTCGCAGGACTTCGAGGGTCAGCAGCATCAATACCGACAAAATGACCATGATGGTGGCGACTGCGGCAATGTTGGGGCTGATGTTTTCTCGAATGCCCGAGAACATCTGCAAGGGCAAGGTGCGCTGTGACGGGCTGGACAGAAACAGCGTGACCACGACTTCATCAAACGAGGTGGCAAACGCGAACAGCCCGCCCGAGATCACGCCGGGGGCAATCAGCGGCAGGATCACTTTGAAAAACACCGTCAGCGGCGGTGCACCAAGGCTGGCGGCAGCCCGGCTGAGGTTGTTGTCAAAACCCTGCAACGTCGCGTTGACGGTGATGACCACAAACGGCACGCCGAGCATGGCATGGGCCAGCACCAGACCGGTGTAGCTGTTGAGCAATTGCAGCTTGGCAAAGAAGAAGTACAGGCCGACCGCAACGATCACCAGCGGCACGATCATGGGCGAAATCAGAAACGCCATGATCACGCCCTTGAAGCGGAAGTTGCCCCGGCACAGCCCCACAGACGCCAGGGTGCCGAAGATCATGGCCAGTGCCGTGGCGGCGGGGGCGATGATAAAGCTGTTTTTAAAAGCCTGACGCCACTCCTGGGACGACATCAGCTCTTCGTACCAGCGCAACGAAAACCCGTCCATGGGGTAGGTCAGGAACGATGACGAGTTGAACGACAGCGGAATGATCACCAACACCGGGATAATCAAAAACAGCAGCACCAACAGGCAGACCGTCACCAGACCGAAGCGGGCCAGTTTTTCGGCTTTGGAGGCATAAGGCGGCAGCATGGTCATGACCTCGCCTGGTTAGGGTGGGTAAGTTTGCCGTACACCCCATACAACAACAGGGTGGCAATCAGCAGCAGGCTGCCGAGTGCAGACGCCATGCCCCAGTTAACGGTTTTGTTGGTGTAGAACGCGACGAAGTAGCTGACCATCTGGTCCGCAGCACCGCCCACCAGGGCCGGGGTCACGTAGTAACCAATGGCAAGGATGAAGGTCAGCAGTGCACCGGCCGCCAGGCCCGCGAAGGTCTGCGGCACGTACACCCGCCAGAACGCCACGAACGGGTGCGCGCCCAGCGAAATCGCCGCCCGCACATAGTTGCCAGGGATGTTTTTCATCACGCTGTACAGCGGCAGGATCATGAACGGCAGCAGCACATGGGTCATCGCGATGATCACCCCGGTACGGTTGAACACCAGTTGCACCGGCGCGTCGATAAGGCCCAGAAACATCAACGAACGGTTGATCAGGCCATCGGACTGCAACAGCACCACCCAGGCGGCGGTGCGCACGATCAGCGAGGTCCAGAACGGCAGTAGCACGCAGATCATCAGCAGGTTGCTTTTGCCCTCTGGCAAGGTGGCCAGCCAGTACGCCACCGGGAACCCCAGCACCAGGCAAAGCAGGGTAACCACGGCGCCGATGGCGAAGGTGCGGGCAAAAATGTCCACGTAGATCGACTGGTTTGGGTCGGCCTTGACGATGTTGCCGGTGGCAGAGTCGATACGGTGGTCGAGGGCGGCCAGCAAGAAGTAAGGCGTCAGCGGCGCCGATGCCTGCTTCAGGGCCTTCCAGTAATTAAGCTCGCCCCACGAACTGTCGATGGCAAGCAGCGCGTCGCGTTTGGACGCCACGTCGCTGGCCGGCAGGTTGCGCAGGGTTTTAGTGATGAGGGTCCGGTAAGCCGGGATTTCATAGCTCAGGCGCTTGGCCAATGGGCCGATTTGGCCGTTCTCTTTGGCGTTGGTCAGGTCGCTGACCAGTGCCTCGAAGGTGTGTTCGTTCGGCAGCGATTTACCTTTCCATAAAGCCAGCGCCTCAACGGTGGCCGGCAGCGCGGTGTTCACATCGGGGTTGTCGACGCTGCGCGAGAGCAGGGTGCCGATGGGAAAGGCAAAGCACACCAGCACAAACAGAAACAGCGGTGCGATCAGCAGCAGGGATTTGAACGTGTAAGAACGTTCGGACTTTCTGAGCTTGGCCCTGAGAGTGGGCGTCTGCTCCTGGGTCTGGCCGGAGTGACTGGCGGCGGACTGACTCATGATCGACATCTCAGTGCTTAGTCACGTCCAGAGCGCGGATGTGCTCTGGTGACCAGGAAAGTGAAATCGAACTGCCTACCGTCCAACTGATGTTCATGTGCGAGGCAGGCAGCTTGACCATGAAGCTCGGCTGCCCGGCAATTTCGGTGATCATGCGCACGTGGTCGCCCAGGTAGATGTATTCCTGAATGCGCGCGGTCAGCGGCGTGCTGCCCGCCGGGCCGACCACTACTCGCTCGGGGCGGATGCACAGGGCCACCTGGTCGCCCGGCTGGCACTCGGCCACTGGCACGGCGCGGATCAGGCTGCCGTCATCCAGGCGCGCCACGGCATAGTGCTCGTCGCAATACATAAAGGTGCCGAGCAGGGTGTTGTTCTCGCCGATAAATTGCGCCACGAAGCTTTTGTTCGGGGTCTCGTAAATGGCGGTCGGGGTGTCGATCTGCTGGATCACGCCGTCGTTGAACACCGCCACGCGGTCCGACATGGTCAGGGCTTCGCTCTGGTCGTGGGTCACGTACACCACGGTCAGGCCCAACTGCTGGTGCAGGTGCTTGATTTCCAGTTGCATGTGTTCACGCAATTGCTTGTCGAGGGCGCCCAGCGGTTCGTCCATCAGCACCAATTTGGGGTCAAACACGAGCGCACGGGCCAGGGCGACACGTTGCTGCTGGCCACCCGACAGTTGCGCGGGGTAGCGTTTTGCGAAATCGGTGAGTTTCACCATGTCCAGAGCGCGGCTGACTTTGTGCTTTTTGTCGACGCTGTTCATTTTGCGGACAGAAAGCGGAAAGGCCAGGTTTTGCTCAATGGTCATGTGCGGGAAGAGCGCGTAGTTCTGGAACACCATGCCGATGTTGCGCTTGTGCGGCGCAAGGTTGTGCAGCGGCTTTTCGTTCAGGTAAATCTCGCCATGGGTCGGCGTTTCGAAGCCGGCCAGCATCATCAAGCTGGTGGTTTTGCCCGACCCGGACGGGCCCAGCAGGGTGACAAATTCGCCTTCTTTGATATCGAGGTTCAAATCCTTGACCACGGGACGTATGCCGTCGTAGGTCTTCTGAATATTTTTAAAACTGACCAAGTGTTTCACGTAACCATCCTCACTTGAGAGCAGGCGCACAGCATCTTCGCCGGGGCATGCACGCTCATCATGATGAGAGGCACCGGCGCGCAGATAACGTCGTGGACCTGCCACCGGGGAACCGGTGGCAGGGTGACCAAGAGGCGGGGGTTTACTTCTGGGCGACCCAGGCGTTGAAACGCTCGGTCAGCGGTTCGATGTTCTCAACCCAGAACTCGACATCGATAGGGATCGACTGCGCGAGGTTTTCCGGGGTGGTGGGCAGGGTGTGCTTCAAGTCTGCCGGAACGAACTCGTTGGCGTTCTTGTTGGTCAGGCCGTAAGCAATGTACTTGGGCAGCTTGGCCTGTGCTTCTGGCTTGCTCGCGAAGGCGATGAAGTCCATGGCTTCGGCTTTGTTCTCGCTGCCTTTGAGCACAGCCCAGGAGTCGATGGCCGAGACGCTGCCGTTCCACAGGAACTTGAAGTTTTTGCCTTCGTTGGTGTTAAAACCGGTGATGCGGCCGTTATACGACGAGCTCATCACGATGTCGCCGGCAGACAGCATTTGCAGCGGTTGTGCTGCGGCTTCCCACCACACGATGTCCGACTTGATGGTGCCCAGTTTGTTAAAGGCACGATCGACGCCTTCCGGGGTGCGCAACACTTTGTACACGTCGGCAGGTTTGACCCCATCAGCAATCAGCGCGAACTCAAGTGCGTATTTAGGGCCTTTGCGCAGGCCGCGTTTGCCCGGGATTTTTTCCAGGTCAAAGAAGTCGGCCCACGAGGTCGGCTCGGTCTTGAGCTTGTCACCGTCCCACGACAGGCCGGTATTCCAGACGATGTTGCCAACACCGCACTCGCTCACCGCTTCGGGAATAAAATCAGCTTTGTTGCCGATTTTGGCCCAGTCAATTTTTTCATAGAGCCCGGACTCGCAGCCCAGTACAAGGTCTTCACCTTCTACTTCGACTACGTCCCAGTTAGGGTTGCCAGCTTTGACTTTGGCGTCGAGCACGCCCACTCCGCCATCCCAGCTCTGGTCGAGTACTTTTTTGCCGGTTTGTTTGGCAAAAGGTGCAAAAAACAGCTCGCGCTGTGCGTCCTGAAAGTTGCCTCCCCAGGAGACAATCGTTAGATCACGGGCAGTGGCAACTTGGGAAGCTGCTAAACCAATGAGGGCAAGTCCATATGCTGCAACAGCGTGGCGTGATTTATGCATTATTAGCCTCTACGCAGATGTTGTGATTCAGTGGTAAAAATTTTTACCACTGGTGATGTCTCCAGGCAAGCTTTATTTTCGCTGACGATTAAAACCCTGAATCGCCCGATAAACGGTAAGCGATTGTTTTCTCACGTCTAAAATTTAAAAAAGACTGACAAACCCAACTGTCGGTGTTTTTTTTAGCTAGAGTAATAAACGTTTTCTTCAGGGGTGAGCCTGTTTGAAACCGTGCTACTTTGCTGCGCCTGGAGTGTGCAACAGGATACGGGATTACCCGGCCTGGTGCGTTTAAGTTGCCTTTACCGTGTAAGAAAATTCGGCAGTTCAAGGTCCACATTAAACTTTGGCCCGCTCGGGTGCCGTTTAGCTAAGGAATTCACCGTGACAGAAACATCGGCGACAGGGCGAAGCCCGCATATCCGGGAAGAGCTCCCTGAAAGCCCACCAGAGGTTTTGGAGACCGCCACCGTAGGCGCAAGGCTCAAGGCGTTACGACAAAGTCGAGGTCTCTCGATCAGGGGCCTGGCAGAGCTGGCCGGTGTGCCACATGCCACGCTTTCGATTATCGAGCGGGATAAATCCAGCCCGTCTGTGAGCATCCTCAAGCGTTTGCTGCGGCCCTTGAACGTCACCCTCAGCGTGTTTTTCTCCGACTCGGCGGTGGTTGACCGCGCCGTGTTTTACAAAGCCAATGAGCTGGTCGAACTCGCTGATGGCAAGAAGCTATCATACAGACAAGTGGGAGCGAATCTCGAAAATAGTTCGATGATGATCCTCCATGAACGTTACGAACCGGGTGCAGACACCGGTGAAGAAGGTGAAGAGCTGTATTCCCACGACGCCGAAGAGGGCGGCATCGTCATTGAAGGGCGTTTGGAAATGACCGTAGGTGATGAGATCCGCGTGTTGTCGCCGGGGGATGCCTACTACTTTGACAGCCGTTTGCCACACCGCATGCGCAACCCGTTTGATGAAGTGTGCATCGTCGTCAGCGCGGTCTCACCGCCGACCTTTTGATGCGCAGCCGCCGGTCAAAACTGTAGGAGCGAGCTTGTCTCGCGATCTTTTGATCTTTTTAAAAGCTCGCGAGGCAAGCTCGCTCCTACAGGGTTAAGTGGTTTAGTCCCAAGGCGATGCCTTAAGTTTCTGTTCCAGAAAATCCCTGAACACGCGTATGCGTGGGCTCAAATGCTTGCGGTGGGTGTAGATCAAGTAAATGGGCTCTTTGGACGGGATGTCGTAGGCCTGCAGCAAGGGCACCAGCCTGCCTGCCTTGAGGTCCGCGCCTATATGGAACTGCGCAAGCTTGACGATTCCGCCGCCGTTCAAGGCGATGTCGCGCTGTAAATCCCCTTGGGCAAAGACCGCCTTGGGCTTGATGGCTACCGTGACGGTTTCGCCGTCGACCCTGAACTGCCAGTTGTTCCAGGCACTGATAAAGGCAAAGTTGAAGCAGTCGTGGTTGAGCAGGTCTTCCGGATGATTGGGCGTGCCTTTACGGGCGAGGTATTCGGGGGAGGCGCAGATGATCCACGCGCTTTCACCGATTTTGCGCGCAACGCGAGATGAGTCCGGCAACACGCCACTGTGAATGGCGATGTCCAGGCCCTGGTCAAAGTGGTCGACATACTGTGGGCCGACCTGCAAATCAACCGTGAGGCCGGGGTAGGTCGCCATGAACTCCGGCAGCCAGGGCACGATCTGGTGTTTGGCGAAGGTGGTCATGGTGTGGATGCGCAACGCGCCGCTGACCTGGGTCGGGAAGGCCTCGGCCAACGAGTCGGCTTCGGCCATGGCGTTCATGACTTTGCGTGCGCTCATCAGGTAGGCCGAGCCTTCTTCTGTGAGCGTGAGGCTGCGGTTGCCGCGCTGGAACAGACGCACTTGCAGGCGGTTTTCGAGGCGGCTGATCAGCTTGCTGACGGTGGACGGGGTGATTCCGTTCGCCCTGGCGGCCACCGAGAAATTGCCGTGTTCGTGCGCCCACAGAAAGGCTTGCATCTGGGAAAAATTATCCATTTTTATTCTCATCGCAACGAATGCGAGCAGCCTGCCATCAATCACCCACTCAAACAACTCGCCTCACTGGCGAAGGTGGCCCAGCAATGCCTGCAATGGATGCTGCAACGCTTTGCCTTCATGGCGCTTGACCTGGCTGCGGCAGGAATAGCCATCGGCAATCAGGTTGCCGCTCGGCATGTGCCGTTCGACCAATGGCTGCCAGGACTGCGAATAAATAACCGCCGAGGTCTTGGCGTTGCGGGCTTCATGGCCGTAAGTCCCGGACATGCCGCAGCAGCCGCTGGGCAGTACCTGCAACGTAAGGCCAAAGCCTTCGAAAACCTTCTTCCACAGATCAACGCTGCCGGGCTCGTTGGTGCGCTCGGTGCAGTGCGCCAAGAACTGGTACACCTGCGGGGCGCCGTGCTTGAGCGTATCGGGCAATGCCGTCACCAGCCACTCTTGCGGCAGAGCTACTTGCGGCGCGCTGCCTTGTTCGAGGGTTTTGGCGTATTCCTGGCGGTAAACCAGGGTCATGGCCGGGTCGAGGCCCACCAGCGGTATGCCGCTTTGCTCCAGTGCCAGCAAGCCTTTGGCGGTGTTGGCTGCAGTCTTTTTAAAGGCCCCGAGAAAGCCCTGCACTTGCAGCGGTTTGCCGTTGGGCGAGAAGGGCGCGAGGTAAACCTGATAGCCCAGCCGGGCAATCAACTCGATCCATTGTGCCGCCAATGGCGTCTCGAAATAGCGGGTGAAGGCGTCCTGCACCAGGATCACGCTGCGTTTACGCTGCTCGTCACTCAACCGTGAAAGGGTTTTCGGCGTGGCCATTTGCACGTTCCATTGCGCGCACACGGCATGGAAATCCATCAGGCTCAGCAGCGGGCTGTCGACCATGCCGACCACGCGTTCCAGCAGGTATTTAACCGGCGCAGCGCTCATCAAGGCGTTGTACAGCTTCGGGAAGCGCGCGATGTGCGGGATGCTGAATTCCAGCGAGCCCACGGCATAGTCCTTGAGCGGGCGCAGGTAGCGGCTGTGGTAGAGCTCCAGAAAACGCGCGCGAAAATCCGGCACGTTGACCTTGACCGGGCACTGCCCCGCGCACGATTTGCACGCCAGGCAGCTGGCCATGGCGTCATACACTTCGTGGGAGAAGTCTTTCTCGCCCAGCAATCTGGCCAGCGAGTTGCGGGTTCTGCGCAGCACGCCGGTGGAGTAGTTGCCCAGCAGGTCCACGCCTTGCGCCCCTTGCTGGCGCAACCATTCACGCATCAGCGAAGCGCGGCCTTTAGGTGAATGGATACGGTCACGGGTGGCTTTCCAGGATGGGCACATCGCGTCATCCGGGTCGAAGTTGTAGCAGGCGCCGTTGCCGTTGCAGTGCACGGCGCTTTGGTAGCTTTGCCACACGCGCTCGTCGATTTGCCGGTCCAGATCACCGCGCAGCGGCACTTCGTCGACGCGGGTCAAGCGGGCCGTGCTGAGCTGCGCTGGCGTGGCGATTTTGCCGGGGTTGAGCTGGTTGAACGGGTCGAACGCGGCTTTGATTGCCTGCAACGCCGGGTACAGCGCGCCAAAGTATTTAGGCCCGTACTCAGAGCGCAGGCCTTTGCCGTGCTCGCCCCACAGCAAGCCGCCGTATTTGTGCGTGAGGGCCGCCACGCCATCGGAAATCGGGCGGATAAGCGCCGCCTGGCGCGGGTCTTTCATGTCGAGGATCGGGCGCACGTGCAACACCCCGGCATCGACGTGGCCGAACATGCCGTACTCCAGTGCGTAACTGTCCAGCAGGGCGCGGAACTCAGCGATGTAGTCCGCGAGGTTTTCCGGCGGCACGGCGGTGTCTTCTACAAAGGGCTGCGGCCGGGCCTCGCCCTGCACGTTGCCGAGTAAGCCCACAGAGCGTTTGCGCATGGTGTAGACGCGTTTCACCGCTTCACTGCCCACCGCCAGTGTATGGCCCAGGCGGCGCACGCCGGTGTCGGTGTTCAAGTGTTCGATAAAGTCATGAACGCGCTGCTCCAGGCGCTCGTTGTCATCGTCGCTGAACTCGATCAGGTTGATGCCCAGGGTGGGCGTGGCCGGGTCCTGGGGGAAGTATTCGGCGACGCCATGCCAAACGATGTCTTTCATCGCCAGCATCAGGACTTTTGAGTCCACCGTTTCGATCGACAGCGGTTTGAGGGCCATCAGCGCCTTGGCATCGCGCAGCGCGTCCATGAAGCTGGCGTAGCGCACGTTGACCAGAATCGAATGCTGCGGGATGGGCAGCACGTTGAGCTTGGCTTCGATGATAAAACCCAGCGAGCCCTCAGAGCCGCACAACAGGCTGTTGAGGTTGAAGCGCCCATCGGCTTCGCGCAGGTGGGCGAGGTCATAGCCGGTGAGGGAGCGGTTGAGCGGCGGGAAGATTTCTTTAATCAGTTGCTGCTGGTTGTCGGCAATGTCTTGCGCGCAGCGATAGACCTCGCCGATCACGTCGTTGCGCTCGGCCTGGCGGTGCGCCAGTTCGTTTGCCAGCGCCTGGCTGTCGAGGCGTTTGCCGCCCAGCAGCACGGTCGACAGTTCGAGCACGTGGTCGCGGGTTTTGCCGTAAGTGCAACTGCCCTGGCCGCTGGCGTCGGTGTTGATCATGCCGCCGATGGTGGCCCGATTCGAGGTGGACAGCTCGGGGGCAAAGAACAGGCCGTGGACTTTCAGTGCTGCGTTGAGCTGGTCTTTGACCACACCGCTTTGCACGCGCACCCAGCGTTCTTTAACGTTGATCTCGAGGATGTTATTGAGGTGGCGGGACAGATCGACCACCACCCCGTCGGTCAGCGACTGGCCGTTGGTGCCCGTGCCGCCGCCACGCGCGGTCAGCACGATAGAGCGGTATTCCGGCCGCGCGGCGAGTGTGCTCAGGCATTCGACATCGGCGTAATCCTTGGGGAACACCGCAGCCTGCGGCAAGCGCTGATAAATGGAGTTGTCGGTGGCCAGCACGGTTCTGAGGCCGAAATCACTGGCGATTTCACCCTTGAAGCCTTCCGTTGTCAGTGCGCTTAGAAAACGTTGATAAGCGTCATCAAGACGATGGAGGGGGGCGAGGCGGGCGATCATCGGTGGTATTTCCTGCAGGCAAATTCAGTTCTACATTCACTCGGCGCATGGAGCTGGCTAACGCGCTCGCGCGGTGAAATTGATTTGGCAGGATTTTCAGGGTCTTGGCGCCACAAGGCAAACGTATAACGTGCAGCCTTTGCATGAGGTTTATGCATGAATGGATGCGCAATCCCATTGTAGGAGCGAGCTTGCCTCGCGATCTTTTGATCGTTTAAAAGATCGCGAGGCGAGCTCGCTCCTACACAAGTGTCGTGGGGATTACTCGGTGGGGAGTTTTTCCAGGGCGGCGCGCAGGGCGTCTGCGTTGGCGAAGGTTTGCTGCGACACCAGCGTACCGTTGTCCAGTTGCAACCACAGCACCTGGTCGTCTGCGCCGGGGTATTGGGCGGCGATCTTGCCGTCGCGATCCAGCACGACGCGGTAGCTGTAGTCGCGCATTTTCGGGATGGCGATGAATTTGCCGATCAATGACGGCATGGCATGCACGTCCGCCAAAAAGGCGACATGGCGGGCCTCAAGGTAGCCTTTAGGCTGGTTTTCCAGGGCTGCTTTTACCAGCTTGGAACCGTCCATGTTGCGGGCCACCAACAGCACGTGGGTGTTGGCGTCCAGGGTGTAAGGCTGGTCGTGCTGGTCTTGCAGCGTCCAGGGGGTAAGGTGTTCACCCACCGTGGCGGCGAAGCTTTGCATCGACAGCGCGCTTAACAGCAGTAAAAGTGCAATTCTCACTGTGTAGTCTCTCTATTTTCGGGTGGTTTTCTGGGCTAGACGTTTGACCCAGTCGCCGCCACAGGCGCGCTGGCATTCGTCTTCGGAGTCATAAAAAACGTGGTTGGCCACCTGGCGCACGTTGATATTGGCGTCGGCCAGGGCACGGGTGGTGAGTTCAACCATGAACCGCGCCTCGCCATCGGCCAGGGCGAAGTCTTTGTTGACCTGGTTGTCGAACACCCAGACCACCTTCAGGCTGGCCGGGAAAGCTTCGAAGTCGACTGAATGGGTGAGCCAGACAAAGCCCGGAATTTGCCCTTTGGCGGTTTCACAGGCATCGGTCAGGTGTTTAACCAGACGGCGTTCGATCTGTGCCTGGTTACGTTTGTTCAAAGACATGGGTGAATCCTGTGGGCAGCGGTGGCAAAAGCGCGATTGTACGTGAACTGTCCCTTAGCCATTGATCTACTTCACATCGCTAAAAAGATGCGTTTACGTCAAAAGTGCCACCTGAGGTAGAATGTCGCGGTTTGAAGGCTGACACCGCCGGTTTTTTGCAGCCGGGCAGGCTCTCTGGAAAGAGTTGCAAGAGGTGTCAGTACCAATGGAGTCGCAAGAAGGTGTCGGGAGTGAAGGAGCTGGACAGGGCAGACCTGTTATCGGCCGCGCCCGGCACTTACCCGAAATGTCACCCAAGTAGCTGAAGCCAAAAGCAATAAAAGATCAGCGCCCAAGGTACATAAAAGTGAGGTCTATAGTGTGCATAGGCCTTATATATCTACCCGATCCAAGGCCTGATGAGGGGCTCGGTTGCAGGCAAGCCTGTCCTGTAACCCTGTCCAGTTCTGTTCAGCGCGCCGTGTCGGGTAGATGGCGTTTTATCTTAGGTACGACAACATGTTAAAGAAGATGAACAAAGGGCTTTTGGGCCTGGCGCTGACCATGGGCATCACGTCCGTGCACGCTGCCGAGCCAAAGCACGTTGATGTCCTGCTGATTGGCGGCGGCATCATGAGCGCTACCTTGGGTGTCTGGCTCAACGAGCTGGAACCCGGCCTGTCCATGGAGATGATCGAACGTCTCGATGGCGTCGCTCAAGAAAGCTCCAACGGCTGGAACAACGCGGGTACCGGTCACTCAGCTTTGGCTGAACTGAACTACACCCCTGAAGACAAGAACGGCAACGTTGAGATCCCAAAGGCCATTGAAATCAATGAAGCCTTCCAGGTCTCGCGTCAGTTCTGGGCCTGGCAGGTCAAGAACGGTGTTCTGAAAAACCCTCGTTCGTTCATCAACTCCACTCCGCACATGAGCTTTGTGTGGGGCGATGACAACATCAAGTTCTTGAAAAAACGCTACGAGGCGCTGCAGGCCAGCCCTCTGTTCGCGGGTATGCAGTACTCCGAAGACGCGGACCAGATCAAGAAGTGGGTACCGCTGATGATGGAAGGGCGTGACCCGAACCAGAAAGTCGCGGCCACCTGGACGCCAATCGGTACTGACGTGAACTTCGGCGAAATCACACGCCAGTTCGTGTCCTACCTGCAAACCAAGCCTGGTTTCACGCTGAACCTGTCCAGCGAAGTTAAAGACATCAAGCGCAACGAAGATGGTTCGTGGCGTGTGGTGTACAAAAACCTCAAGGACGGCACCACCAGCGAAACTGACGCCAAGTTTGTCTTCATCGGCGCTGGCGGTGGGGCTCTGCACCTGCTGCAGAAATCCGGTATCCCTGAAGCCAAGGAATACGCTGGCTTCCCGGTAGGCGGTTCGTTCCTGGTGACCGATAACCCGACGGTTGCCGAGCAGCACCTGGCCAAGGCTTACGGTAAAGCTTCGGTTGGCGCTCCGCCGATGTCGGTTCCGCACCTGGACACCCGCGTGCTGGATGGCAAGCGCGTCATCCTGTTTGGTCCGTTCGCGACCTTCTCGACCAAGTTCCTGAAAGAAGGCTCGTACTTCGACCTGCTGACCAGCACCACGGCGCACAACATCTGGCCAATGACCAAAGTCGGTATCGAACAATACCCACTGGTTGAGTACCTGGCCGGCCAGCTGATGCTGTCGGACGAAGACCGCTTCAACGCGCTGAAAGAGTACTACCCGAACGCCAAGCAAGAAGACTGGCGTCTGTGGCAAGCCGGTCAGCGTGTGCAGATCATCAAGCGTGACGAAGAGAAAGGCGGCGTGCTGAAACTGGGCACCGAGATCGTTGCTGCAAAAGACGGCAGCATTGCCGGTTTGCTGGGCGCTTCGCCAGGTGCTTCGACCGCTGCGCCGATCATGCTCAACGTGCTTGAAACCGTGTTTAAGGACAAGGTTGCGACCCCTGAGTGGCAAGCCAAGCTGCACCAGATCGTGCCAAGCTATGGCACCAAGCTGAACGGTTCGCCTGAGCGCGTTGCACAGGAATGGGCGTACACCGCCGATGTGCTGCAACTGACTCCGCCGCCGGCCATCCCGGCAGCCAACGGTACACCAGCAGCACCTGCTGAGCCGGCCAAGCCTGCTCCAAGCAACCCGGCGGCCGACATGGCGCTGTAAAAAAGCAGCCCCGCCCAACAACCGTTGGGCGGGGCTCTTTTTTAGCCTCGCCGCCTTCCCCGCAACATCCCTCGCTACACTCCTCGCAAAAACCCTTCCTGCTTAAGTGTTACTGCGTGCCGAACAACGCGGTCCAGTAGATGCCTGCATCACTTTTAGGGTCGGTCGCATAGGCGGCGCCCAACTCGCGAAATTGCGGGTTCATGATATTGGCGCAGTGCCCGGGGCTTGCCAGCCAGCCATCGACGACTTTGCGGGGCGTGTCCAGGCCGGCGGCGATGTTCTCGCCGATTTGCTGGGCAATGTAGCCAGCCAGTTCTGCGCGATCTCCCGGCGTGCCGCCGGTGCGGTCTTTGTGGTCAAAGTAATTGTTGTTGGCCATGTCGCGGGTGTGCGTCTGGGCGGCGGTCTCCAGGGTGGCGTTCCAGGTCAATGGGCCGGTAGGTGCGAAGGCCTGGGTGCCACATTGGCGCGGCTGGGTGCGGGCGCTGTTGATCAGTTCAAGAACCTTTTGGCCCTCTGCCTGAGCGTCGCCCAGGCGTGCCGTCAACAGCGGGCGTGCCAGCACAATGCGCCAATCCTGCCCGGTGTGGCTGACACCGATGTCGACAAACTGCGGGTCGAGCACCACTTTGCAGAAGCTTTCGCGCACGGCTTTCATCGCCGCTTCGGAGTCACGCGGGCCCGAGAGGTTGATGGCTTGCACGTTGACCATCGGGTAGGCGGCTTGCGCGAGCGACTCCTGCAAATCGCCAAAACCGTTGGCGGGCAGTACCAGACGAATATCAGAGGTCAGCGGGGGCAGTTCTTGCGACGCTTGGGCGCCGCACGGTTGCGCCTGGCTGCGATACACGTTGATGGAGTCAACCAGTTGCGATTCTTCGCTGGCCAGTGCGCTGGCGCTGAAGATCAGGCCCAGGCTAAACCCGGCAAGGCGGATGAGGGTGAAGTGACGGCGCATAACGTTGCCTCGGATCGGAATGCGCCCATCATGCGTTATTTCAGGCTGGCCACGAAAGCCTTGGCTTTGGCGGTGAGCTGGTCGATCTGGCGGTCGCGTTTCTTTTCGGCGTCCATCATGGCTTTTTTGCCGTTGCGATTGAGCAGGTAGGTGTGGATCTGCCGCACCTCGGTGGACTGATACACCGCTGCCACGTCCAGCACGCCCATGAGCCCGTCCGAGCTGTAATCGCGAGTGTTCATGAGCACTTGCGGGCCACGGGTGCCGATGACCTTAAAGCCCATACGTTGCAGGGCGGCGACTTTGCTTACGCTGCAGCTCAGTTCGGTGTGCGGGTAGCGGCGGGTGACTTCCTCCAGCATGGCCTGCATCACGCCCAGATGGCGATGGCTGGCCAACTCGGCCATATAGGCCACACCGCAGGCCTGCGGGTCGTCTTTGTACGGCAAGTACAGGACGAAGCCGGTGACCTTCTCCGGGTTTTGTTCATCGGTGGCGACAATCAGTTCTACGGCAATGCCTTTTGAGCCGTCGAGGGCTTGCAGGTACAGGTGCACTTCAAAGCCGATGGCGTACTGATAGATGCTGTAGAGCAGGTTGCTCGGCGCGATTTCCATGGCGCTGATGTCACTGAGATGGTCAACGACCAGTTGCATGATCTGTGCGTTGATCGGCTCGCTGATCGGCGTGTCGAAGTGGGCGAGGGTGGTCATAAGCGTGGCCTGCGAGGCGAAAAAACTGCGGTTGTAGGAGCGAGCTTGCCTCGCGATCTTTTGATCTTTTAAAAAGATCGCGAGGCAAGCTCGCTCCTACAAAGGGGATGGTTTAGCGCTGGCTTAGCCAGTAATCATGCAAGGCGCGGGCGGCCGGGGCTACCAGGGCGACTTGTTGCTGGTAGGCCGGTACGTCGAAGTCTTCTGGCAGTTCAAAGTTGTCTTGCTCAGCCAGGTCGACGATGGTTTTCAGCAGGCCGGTCTGGATGTCGGGCCATTGCGCCAGGGTCACGCCGCGGATGTAGCCGAAGCACCATTCTTCAGCCAGGGTCAAGGTTTGGCCCTGGTGTTCGGATTCTTCAAAGCGCGGCGCAAAGGTTTTGCTGTCTTCTGCCAGTTGGCGGGCCAGGGTGTTGAAGTGGCGTACGCTCAGCTCGATGAAGTGTTTGGCTTCTTCGGGGTCTTCCCAGTCCGGGTTCTGGCCGCCCCAGATCGCGGGGAACCAGTCGGCGATGTCGACATGCGTCGGGCTTGAAACCAGTGCAGTAAAGAAGCCATCCAGCTCGCAGGTGTTGAGGATGGTGTGATCGTCGCCGTATTTGAGCAGGGTGTCTTCGAGGTCGTCGAAGTCGGCGGCATTCAGAGGCTGGCTGTGCATGGCAGGTTCCTTGGCATGTAGTCCTGGGGCAACGTTACGTCAGACGTGTCAGCGTCAGTCAACCCGAACAATCGAGTCAACCACAAAATATTTAAAGCCGGCTTTGGCCAAGGCTTTTTTGGCCTCTTGTTCGGCGTCGAACTGGCTCAGCAGTTTGGAGTCGTGAATGAACACGGTTTCTTCGCCGTCATAGACTTTGCTGACGTGCAGGGTGACCCGCAACATCGGCCCTCGACGCTTGACCGGTGCACGCGGTGCGGGCTTGGGAGTGAGGGTTGCAGCGGGTTTGGGTGTGGCGGGAGTTGCAGGTGGAGCGGTTGGCGTAACTGGCTTTGTCGCTACGGGCAGATCAAGGCCGAGCGCTATACGCATTTCGTCCTCGGTGAATCCGGTGCTCATGGTGTGGCTCTATCGTTATTCAAAAACGCGCTTATAAGTGATTGAGTAGGTATAAGCAAGGAAAACCAGCGCCTTGGCTTGATAATTGCCGGATATGTCGCAAAGTTTACTCTTAACAGAAGGTTCAGGTGTCACGCAGCAGGTCGTGACTGTCGAGCAGCTTGTAGGCAATCTCCGGGCGTTTTTCCAAGGCTCGACGAATGGCCGCCGGAATCGACTGGCGCGTTTTGCGACACAAACCAGGCTGGTCGGCGACGCGGATTTCGATCCCGCGCATGGTCCGTACCTCATTGAAGCCGGGTTCAACCTGCACCTTTATGCCTAGCTGTTCGTACATGCGCCGTTGCATGCGCTGCAGATCGTCCAGGCTCTGAATATTTTCCAGGTGCTCAATCATGACTTTTTCGGCCTGGCGGGTGAGGCCCAAAATGCGCAGGTCGGGAGCAGGTTGCGTCAACAGGTGGTCGCGCTCGCAATTGCAAGCGCCGGGAGGGCAGGGTTGGCGGACCACACTGGATGAGCTCATGGGCATGAGCATAGCCATATCGGCCCATAGTTGTCGCGTATCAGGGAGCCTTGAGGCGCCGGACCACCAGGGCGATCAGTTCGTTGATCATCGGTGCGAAGGCTTTGGCCGTGCAGGTTTGCCCCAGCATCACGGTGCGCGTGGTGAGGTGTGAAAACAGCGCGTCGAAGAGAATGGGCGGCAGTTCGGAGAACGAACTGTTGGCCGCGATGAGGCCGCGATGGCGTTGCTGTTCTAGCAGGTTGAAGATCAACTGGTGCCAGACTTTGGGGCCGTGTTCGTACCAGGTTTGCCCCACTTGCGGCACGTGCGCCGAGCCGTTGACCACCAGCCGGTAGAAGTCGACATGGCGCGGGCTGGTGACCACCGCCACGAGTTCTTCAAGAATCAGCTCCAGGCCCCGGGTCAGTTCGATGCCCGAGGTGTCGAGTTGCTTGAGGTTGATGATGAAGTCTTCGCAGAGGTATTCGACCACCGCCACCAGCAAGTCGGCCTTGCTGCCGAAGTACCGGTAAATCGTGGCTTTGGAGCCGCCAGCAGCGGCTACGATGGCGTCCATGCTGAGGCCATCGTAGCCGTGCTGCAAAAACAGTTCACTGGCTGTGATCAGCAAGTTGCGCCGCTTCTCCTCGCTCCGGGTTGCGGTTGAAGGGCTGGAGCGGTGCAACTGTGACATGGGAACTACTCTTTTTCAGGGAGCGCGTACGCTATCACGTAATCCCCGCGATCTGGAGACTGACGTGCGCCACCGGCGACGATGACCACATACTGGCGCCCGGTTTTAGGCGACAGGTAGGTCATGGGCGTAGCTTGCCCGCCGACCGGCAGGCGGCCTTTCCAGACTTCCTTGCCGGTGGCCATGTCCATGGCCCGCAGGTAGTAGTCTTGCGTGCCGGCGTAGAACACCAGGCCGGAAGCAGTGGTTGCACCGCCGCCCAGGGTCGGCATGCCCAGCGGGATTGGCAGATTGGCGCGTACACCGTTGATCACGGCGTCTTCAACCGTACCGGCAGGGCGCTCCCAGACTTTCTTGCGGGTGTTCAGGTCCATGGCGGCAAACACGCCCCAAGGCGGGCTCTGGCACGGAATGCCCAACGGCGAGTTGAAGCCCTTGTGGTCGATCACGAACGGTGTGCCTTCCATCGGGTAGGTGCTGCCGACGCCGTGGCCAGATTTGAGGTGCGACAGGTCGACGTTTTCACGCGGCACCAGCTTGACCACCTGCGGGATGCGGATGTCGTTGACGAACAGGTAGCCGGTGTTTTCATCGATCGCGCCGCCACCCCAGTTGAAGCCCCCGTAGTAGCCCGGGTAAATCAGGGTGTCCTGGGTGCTAGGGGCGGTGAATTCACCGTTGTAGTTGAGCTTTTTGAAGTTGATGCGGCACATCAACTGATCAAAGAACGTGGCGCCCCACATGTCTTTTTCGGTCAGTGGATCGGCACCGAACGTCGGCATGCCCACCGAGTACGGTTGGGTTTTGGCCACCCAGTCTCCGGCAGCGACGTCCTGTGGCACCGGCTTCTCGATCACGTCGGCAATCGGCTGGCCGGTGCGACGGTCGAGCATGAAGATCTGCCCGCGCTTGGTCAGCTGGATCAGCGCCGGGATAGTCCCGCCTTTGCCGTCCGGCACGTCATACAGCGACGGTTGCGCGGCAATGTCGTAGTCCCACAGGTCGTGATGCACGGTCTGGAAGGTCCAGCGCTCGCGGCCTGTTGCCATGTCCAGGGCGACCACGGCCGAGGAGTACTTCTCGGTCAGCTCCGGGCGGGTGCCGCCCCAGAAGTCCGGCTGCTGGTTACCGAGTGGCAGGTACACCAGGCCCAGCTCATCGTCGAACGCAGGCGTGGACCACATGTTCGGCGTACTGCGGGTGTAGGTTTCGCCTTCAGGTGGCAGCTTGGTGATGTCCGGGTTGCCCAGGTCCCAGGCCCAGACCAGCTCACCGGTGTCGGCGCTGAACGCACGGATCACGCCCGAGGGTTCGTCCAGTGAGCGGCCATCAAAGACCCAGCCGCCGAGGATGATCAAGTTGCGCGAAATGGTCGGTGCCGAGGTGTAGGCGTAGTAGGGCACGTTTTCCATGACCCGGCCCAGGCCCGTGGTCAGGTCGACTGAACCGTGGTCACCGAAGTCTTCGCAGGGCTTGCCGGTTTCTGCGTCGATGGAGATCAGGCGCGCATCCATGGTCACTTGCACGATGCGCTTGGCGCAGCTGTTGCCCTGGGCCGCTTTGGCGGGCTTCAGATCCGCGAACACCAAGGGGTGTTCGACCTTGGCCGGCTCGTAGTAGCTCACGCCACGGCAGCGGTTCCAGGTTTTGGTGTTTTGCGCTTTTGGATCGAAGGTCCAGCGTTGCTCGCCGGTGTCGGCGTCCAGGGCAATCACTTTGCTGGTCGGGGTGCAGGTGTACAGGGTATCGCCAACCTGGATTGGGGTGTTCTGGTACTCCGACGCGCCCTCGGCGATTTCGCCGGTGCGGTAGGTCCAGGCCACTTGCAGTTTGTCGACGTTGTCTTTATTGATTTGCGTCTGCGCCGAGAAGCGCGTGCCGGCCGGGTTGCTGCCGTAATGGCTCCAGTCGGCGGCTTTATCGGTGCCTTTTGCTTGCGGCTGGACGGCCAGAGCCGGCTCGCCTTCAATCACTCCGTGCGGAGTGAACAGGGCGTTGAAGCCCACGGCCAGGACACCGGCAAATACCGCTGCGCCGCCGTAGCTGGCTGCCCGGTGACGGCCTTGGGTGAGCCATGGGTGCAACAACGCGGCCAGCAGGCCGATGACCAGGAACGGGGCCAGACGCGGCACCATCGGCCAGAACGTAAAGCCCACTTCCCACAGTGCCCAAATCACGGTCGCGACAAACACAACGCCTATCACCAGCGTGGCGGCGGGCTTTCTACGTAGATACAACACACCGCTTATCAGCAGGCCGAAACCTGCCAGCAGGTAGTACCAGGAGCCGCCCAGTGTGACCAGTTGAGCGCCCATGATTGCCAGGAACAGGCCGCTTAGCCCAAGCAAAATCCCGAAGACACCCAGTATCAGGTGTCTCCCTTTAGAGGCAGATGCCTCCTGTTTAGCATTTTTCATTACGGTATCCCTGAAGCCGGCAGCCAAGGCCTTTACATGCACTGCTAGCGTAGGTTTTAGAATGGTACTGTACGGTACAGTTTTTATTTTGAGCCTGTTTTTGTCACAAATAAAGACAATTTGTCGCAGAGGTGAAATTTTATTTAAGGACGCGGTTGCGTCCTTGGATGGGGGGAGGTCATGGCCACCGTAGTCGCTGACGAGGAACGAAGGCTGCGATCAGATCAAAAGATCGCAGCCTGCGGCAGCGCCTACACGAGGTCTTCTTCGAGAAGTGCGGCGTACAACTGACGGTCGATATTGGCCCCGCTCAAAATCACGGCCACGCGGCGGCCTTGCTGTAGCGGCTGTTCTTTGATCAGCCCGGCCAATGCGGCGGCACCCGCGCCTTCAGCGGTGTTGTGCGTGGCTTCGTGGTACACGCGGATGGCGTGGGCGATGTCGCGGTCTGACACGCGGATCACCCGCGCGGCGCCCTTGGCGATGATTGCCAGCGCGTCAGGTTGTGGCTGGCGACAGGCCAGGCCGTCGGCGAAGGTGTGGGCGGTGTCAGTGCACACCACTTGGCCCTGTTCAAAACTCTGCGCATAAGCATCGGCATGCTCGGACACCACGCCGACAATCTCGGTCTGCAGCCCCAGCAGGTCGCGGGCCTGGATCAGCCCGCAGATGCCCGAACCCATGCCGATGGGCACGTACACGGTGTGCAGGTCGGGCACGGCCTCCAGCAACTCCAGCGCATAGGTGGCAACCCCGCGAATCAGGTCCGGGTGAAAGGCCGGCACCAGATGCAAGCCATGCTCGGCGGCCAAGGCAGCGGCATGGCTGCGTGCTTCGTCGAAGTCTTTGCCGTGCTCGATCACTGTGGCGCCCAGTGCGCGCATCGCGGCGTTCTTTTCTCGGGAATTGCCTTCGGGCACCACGATGCTGATTGTCAGCCCATGGGCGCGCGCGGCCAATGCCAGGCTCTGGCCGTGATTACCACGGGTGGCGGTGACCAGGCCGCGAGTGTCGGGCTCTCGGGTCAGCAAGCCCTGCACGTACAACATGCCGCCGCGCACTTTAAAGGCGCCGGTCGGGGTATGGTTTTCGTGCTTGACCCAGACCGTGCAGTCCAGTTGTTCGGCCAGCAGGGGCCAGGCCAGTTGCGGGGTAGGGGGCATGCTTTGGTACACCGTGGTCGCGGCGAGTCGAAGAGCTGTGAGGTCAAACATGGCACACCGTCATCAGAGGATTTGACTCGATTCTAGGGGCGCCGCATTGTATGGGCCGAGACTTATATTGCATGGCCGACAATAAATGTGGATTCCCCTCATAAGCGATTCAGCACAACCGCGTTATCTGGCGCTGGTAGACGCAATTGCCCACGCCATTAGCTGCGGTGAACTCAAACCCGGTGAGCGTTTGCCGCCACAACGGCGGCTGGCCTGGGCATTGGGCTGGAACCCCAGCACCACCATGCAGGCTTATCGCGAGGCGGCGCGGCGCCATCTTGTGTCAGGCGAAGTCGGGCGCGGCACCTACGTGCTGTCGGGCAGCCAGGAGGCGACGTTGTTCCGTTTGCAACAGGTCGATGAGCACACCGGGCAAATTGATCTGCGCACCAACATCCCGGCGATAGACCACGCCAGCCAAAGCGATCCGCAGGCCCTGCAATGGTTGCTGGAAACCCATCAGTCGATTCGGTTGCAGCATTACCTGAGCGCGGCCGACCTGCTCCAGGCCCGGGTTGTCGGTGCCAGTTGGCTCAAGGCACGTGGCCTGCCTGTGCCGCTGGACAACATCATGCTGTGCACCGGCGCGCAGCAAGGGTTGTTCACGGTGTTGCTGTCGTTGTGCCAGGCGGGTGAGCCGGTGCTGGTTGAAGCGCTGACCGCGCCGGGGATCAAAGCCGCCTGCGCGCAACTGCGTTTGCCGATGCATGGCATCGCCATGGACGGGCAAGGCATCGTGCCCGATGACTTTGACCGCATCATCCGCGCCACCGGGGCGCGCATGGCGGTGCTGACTCCGACCCTGCACAACCCGACATCGGCGGTGATGGGCGACGAACGCAAGCAGGCGATTGCCCGGATTGCCCGGCGCCATGGTGTGTGGATCATTGAAGACGACGTATATGGCGCGCTCACCGACAGCCCGCCGTTGTGCAACTACCTGGGGGACTTGGGGATACTCGTCAGCAGCTTGTCAAAGACCGTGGCTGCCGGGGTGCGCCTGGGCTGGATTGTTGCCAGCCCGGCGTTGCTGGCGCGCATCGACCCGCATGCGCAATCGGCGCACTGGGGGATTTCGCCCCTGTGCGTGGCGATTGCCAATCAATGGCTCAGTGACGGCACGGCAGTGCAGCGCTTGGCCTGGCAAACCGAAGAAGTGACCCGGCGCTGGCGCCTGGCAAAAAAATTACTGGGCGCGGTAATGTCTCAGACAGACACGCCATCGCCGCATATTTGGCTGACACTGGCACCTGCTGACGTCAGCTTTGCCCAGGTCTGTCAAAAGGTCGGTGTGGAGGTGGTGTCGGCGGAGGTGTTTGCGGTTAAATCCTGCACCCTGAATGCGGTACGCATCAGCCTGACAGCGGCATCGAGTGCGCAACGCTTGAAAGTCGCGCTGGAGCGTATTGCCCGGCTTATTGACCAAGGAACCCCATGCGCAGAGAAATAGGCTACTGGCACCGCGAAGGTCGCGAGCTGTTTTACTACCTGGAATTCAAGCCCGAAACGGCCGAGTTCTACCTCACCTGCGAGCACACCCCGAGCGAAGGTGAAGGCAGCGTACGTTCGGTATTGCTCAGCGAAGCGCGGGGCGAGCGCTACTACGAAGACGCGTTGCTGATCATCAAAGAAGAACTGTTCAAGCAGTACACCGTGTAACCACGGTTTACACGGCCCTTTGTGGGAGCGGGCTTGCGATTATGTTCAGTTGGGTGGGTTTAATCAGCGCAACCGCTCAAGCATCTGGTAGTACCACATGCCCGCCGCCAGCATCGGGTTGCCGAGGAGGTCGCCCATGGGCACGCGGATGTGCTGGCAGCTGGCAAAGGTGTCGAACTGCTCCAACTGGCCGGTGATCGCCCGGCCCATGATTTCGCCCATGATGTGGCTGGTGGCGATGCCGTGCCCCGAGTAGCCCTGGCAGTACCAGACGTTGTTCGAGAGTTTGCCCAGTTGCGGGATGCGGTTGATCACAATGCCCATCGCGCAGCTCCACTGGTACTCGATGTTCACCCCTTTGAGCGCCGGGAAGGTCTGCTCGATGCACGGGCGCAATTCCCCCGCGATGTCGCGCGAGTCTTTGCCGCTGTAATTGGCACCGCCGCCAAACAGCAGGCGGCCATCGGCGGTCATGCGGTGGTAGTCGAGCACGAAGCGGCAGTCATACACCGCGAGGTCTTGGGGGTTCAACTGGCGAGCCAGGTCGCCCAGGGGTTCGGTGGTGACAATCCCGCCCATGGCCGGGAAGATCTTGCCCTTGAGCTTGCCCGGCTCCAGCTTGTGATACACATCACCAGCCAGCAGCACCTGATTGGCGTCGATGCGCCCGTGGGCCGTACGCACGCCGGGGGTGTCGCCGTGGATGATTTCCAGCACTTCGCTGTTTTCGAAAATCAGCGCGCCGAGGCTTTCGGCTGCGCGGGCCTCGCCAATGCACAGGTTGAGCGGGTGCAGGTGCATGTTGCGCATATTCTTGATCGCGCCGTCATACAGGTCACTTTGCAGAATGTCGCGCACCTGGCTGCGGTCGAGCAACGACACTTCACTGCCCATGCCACGGCGCACCGCTTCGTCGTAGTCCTTGCGCAAGCCTTCCATGTGGCTGGGCTTGTAAGCGGCATGCAAATGACCGTGCTTGAGGTCACAGCGGATGCCGTATTTTTCGACCCGCTGCTGGATAATCTCGTGCCCGCGCCAACGCAAGTGCCAGATAAAGTCATCGACCTGGCTGCCAAGGCGACGGCGCATCTGCTTGCGCATCGCCTCATCGCCCGAGAGGCTGCCCGTCACTTGCCCGCCATTACGCCCGGTGGCGCCCCAGCCGATTTTGTTGCTCTCGACAATGGCCACTTTCAGGCCTTTTTCGGCCAGCTCGACGGCGGTCGCCACGCCGGTAAAACCGCCGCCAATAATCACCACATCAACCCGGTGCTGGCCTTGCAGCGTCGGGTAATCGGTTTCATGGGTGAGGGTGGCGGTGTAATAAGAGTTGCAACGTTCAGACATGGTGGCTCCGTTATCTTTCTTATAGGGGTGAGGCAGAAAGGGGGCTGTGGCGCCCGCGCCGGTCCTGCTCATCCACTTCGGCCATGCACTGACGATAGGCGAGTTGTGAGGGTGAAATAAACCCCCTGTTACCAAGTTTTACAGCGACGTGATCAGAACGTGACTTCGCTCACTTGCAGCACCCAGGTGATGGTCTGAGTTTTGTCATCCCACACATAGCGAAAATGCGGGCCTTGGCGTGGAATCGAAAGCGCAGGCGGGCGAAAGGCTGCTACGCATTCATGGCCGGCAAGGCGCACGCTGTTGTACAGCAGCCCCCAGGCCGAGGCCTCGCGGTGTTGTTTGGCAAAGGCTTGCGACGTGCCATAACTGGACAGAGAAGGGTGGTGCAAGCCAGGTTCGGCGCGTACATCGATCATTGGCTCAAGCACGGTGTTGATGTAGGTGCGCAGGGTGATCTCGATGCTCGCCTCTTGGGTGGCGCGCCAGAATTGTTCCTGATGAAAGCGGGTCTCGGCGATGGCGGCGTCAAGGCTGTTGGCGCAGTAATAAACCCCGTAACTGCCATCGGTGAAGCGGCTGGCACGACCGATATGGGTAAAAGCCGCCATGATCGGGGTCGAGCCTTCACCACACAGGCGGTCTTGTGGATGCACGCGGTTAAGGACCCCGGCCTGGTCGCGCAGGCGGTCATTGGTCAGGCTTTCGAGGGCAAAGGCGATGTCCAGATCGGCCGGGTCAAGGGTGTCCTCAAACACCGAAATGGGCGGGAACGCACTGTTGATGATGCGATAAGCGTTGTTCCACTCGGGTAACACGCATAACAACGGAGTGTCTGGCATCAGCCCCGCACCCCGTCCAGATAGCGGCGCACATCTGCGAGGTCGACGACCTGACCGCCGAGCATGTAGCTCAACGCACTTTGGCCGTTGAATGGCGCTGTGTTATTGGCTTTGTGGACCCACTCGTAAGCCCGCTCGGGCTGATTGCTGAACAGGATGCGCAGCGCTTTGTGCACGCCCATCAGGTACGAGATACGCTCAAGGGTGTCGTGGGGCAGACGGACATTCGGCAGTTTTTTGTACTTGAAGTACGTGGTGTTGCCGATAGCGCCGAGCAGGGTGCATTGCTGATCTTTGCTGCAACCCCAGTGCTCCATCAAATTGAAGAAGAACGTTAGGGCGACACGGCCCGCATCACCGCTGGTGATATCGGGCCGGGTGTTGTGGGCGACTAAATGCATGGTGGCCTCCAAGGCGTTGATACCTTGGAGGCTACACCGTATCTGGATAATTACAACGAATGTATCCGCATATGAACTGGGTAATCCATTGCTTTATGTGTTGGGCAGCGACTTGGCCTTGTTCATACACCGCTGGCGGCGTTCATCAACACGCTGGGCAAACCAGGCGGTGGTGAGGTTGCGGGTGATTTTAGGGCTTTGCAGGGTGATGCCCGGCAACACGGCGCGGGGCAGCGGTTTGGACTGTTGGCGGTCGGCCAAGGCAAAGATTTTGCGATAGACCTCGGTCTGTTCAAATTCAAGGCGGGCGCCTTTGAGCAACTGCTGGCGGATCTGGTTATCGCTCAGACCCAGTTGCTTGCCCAGCACGCGAACGGCGCGTTCGGTGGAGCCTACGGCGTAAGAGCCGGGGATGGTCACGTCGCCATCCAGTGCCAGCTGTATGCCAGACACCTGGCTCACGGCATTCTGAAACGCGGCATTGCGACTGGCGTACCAGCCCGCATTGAAGTCAGCAAAGCGATACAGCGATTGCGTGTAGTCGGCCGGGTAGCCGAGCAAGTGGGCGGTACCAAAGTACATGCCGCCGCGACGGGTAAAGACTTCCTGGCGGATCGTGCCGGGTATCGGGTAGGGGTAATCCTGGGCGTGTTTCTCGGCAAAGGCGATGCTCACCTGCATTGGCCCGCCGGTATGCACCGGGTTGAGGCTGCCAAACAGGTTTTTGCCCAACGGCACCATGCCGATAAAGTCATCGAAGATGGCGCTCAACTGGCCTTCGGTGCGTGCCGCATCAAGGCGCTGGTTATAGGTTTTGCCCGTTGGCGAGGTGATATTCAGCGCGCTGCGCACCACGAACTCCGGGATGTGCAGCTTGCCCGCGCGCCGATTGATTTCGCTGCGGGCGATTTTTGCCAGGTTGGGCACCGGCGGGTCAGCTTGAAAAGTCGATTCCTGCTCAGTCACGGCCAGCACCGAACACAGGTTTTCGTCGTTGGGCTCAAGCTTTTGCGCGGCGAAAGCGGTGTAAATGTCGTTGGCCCAACCCTGGCGATCCGCAACGTTGGCGGGCAGCAGTTGAAGCAACCGCGCACGCGCCTGTTCGGGCGTGCGGCCGGGCAGCGTCTGGGTGCTTTGGCTGCTGCACCCGGCGATCACAATGGGCAAAGAAAGCGTTAATACCTGCATGAAAAATCGATTCACTAACGCTTAACTCCCCAAAAAATAGAACGATGTGTTGATGTATCAATCGTCTCGTGTCAGCACTTCCAGCAGTTCGATCTCAAACGTGAGGTCCGAGTTCGGTGTGATGTGCTTGCCCATGCTTCTTTCACCATAGGCCAAGTGCGCCGGAACTTGCAGTTTGCGCTTGCCGCCCACTTTCATCCCTATCAGGCCCTGGTCCCAGCCCTTAATCACGCGGCCTGTGCCAATAACGCACTGGAACGGCTTGCCGCGCTCATGGGAGGAGTCGAAGACCGTGCCATCTGCGAGCCAGCCGGTGTAGTGCGTGGTGATCAGGGCGCCTTTAACGGCAGCTTTGCCTTCGCCAAGTACGAGGTCGGTGATCTGTAGTTCGTTATTCATGGTGCAGGACTCGAAAGTAAACCGTGTAGGAGCGAGCTTGCCTCGCGATCTTTTGATCTTTCGCGAGGCGAGCTGAGATTGCGCGGTTTTTCTCAGGATGTGACGCGTTTGGCAATCAGTTTTAAATTATTTTTTGCAGGGTGAGGCTCTAAAACAAAGGGTTTGAGGAACTTATAAATGAGGATAATTGTCATTCGCGCTTTACTCTCAATTGAGAATGGTTACTATTGTCGCCCTGGCAGCGCCGGGGTGAGCCAAGCAAGACGAGATCCTTTGAGGGAATCGTGCCCAGCCATTCCAGCCCTGGCCTGCTGAGCACACTCCATTGTTAAGGGATCAACTGGACATGTCGTCTCGATTCAAACGCAGTCAATTTTCACTGGCTATTGTGGCCGCACTGGCTTCACCGACCTTGCTTGCCGATGCGCTGGAGCGTGAACGCGATGAAGTGCCCGTGGAGGCCAGCGATCTGCCGGTAGATGGCAGCAAGCAGGCACTGCAACTGGATGAAACCCGCGTGTTGGGCACCGCCGCTGAAGAACTCAAGCAGGCGCCGGGCGTGTCGATCATTACTGCTGAAGACATTAAAAAACGTCCGCCGGCCAATGATCTCTCCGACATCATTCGTCGTGAGCCCGGGGTTAACCTCACCGGCAACAGTTCCAGTGGCGCACGCGGTAACAACCGCCAGATTGACTTGCGTGGTATGGGCCCGGAAAACACCTTGATCCTTATCGACGGCAAGCCGTCTTCTTCACGCAACGCCCAGCGTTACGGCTGGAGCGGCGACCGCGATACCCGTGGCGAAACCAACTGGGTACCGGCCGAAGAAGTGGAACGTATCGAAATCCTCCGCGGCCCGGCGGCTGCCCGTTACGGTTCCGGGGCGATGGGCGGGGTGGTCAACATCATCACCAAGCGCCCGACCGACAAGCTCGGTGGCTCTTTGACGGCCTACTACCTGTCACCGGATGACAGCGCAGAAGGCATCAGCAAGCGCACCAACTTCAACCTCAGCGGCCCGATCACCGACGACCTGGTGTTTCGCGTGTATGGCGGCTTGAGCAAAACCGACGCGGATGACGCGCGCATCAACACCAGCGAGCAGGCCTACGCAGACAGCGTGGTGGCAGGCCGAGAAGGCGTGCGCAATAAAGACGTCAACGGCTTGTTGAGCTGGCAGTTCACCCCGGAACAGTCCCTGGACCTTGAGGCCAGCTACAGCCGCCAGGGCAATATCTACGCGGGCGACACCATGCTCAACAGCGGGGGGGATTTCGTTAACAGCCTGTACGGCAAAGAAACCTCGGTGCTGCAACGCAGCATGTTTTCGGCCACCCACAATGGCTCGTTTGACTGGGGCACCACCATGGCCATGCTCAGCCATGACCTGACCCGCAACTCGCGTTTGAACGAAGGCTTGGCGGGCTACGGTGAAGGCGCACCGTCTGAGTCGGCCGGCAGCTTCCAGTCGCGCCTGCGCAACACCCGGGCCAAGGCTGAAGCCAACTTGCCGCTGGACTTCTACACCCATCAGGTACTGACCTTGGGCGGCGAATACCTGTACGAGTCGCTGAATGATCCGGGCTCGTTGCGTCCGCAAAGCTGGGACCCGGGCGCTGACGGTACTGCCGGTATTCCGGGCACTGACCGCACACAGACCAAGTCCACCGCCAACAGCTACGCGTTCTACGTTGAGGACAACCTCGAAGCCGGGTCCAAAACCATCGTGACGCCGGGCCTGCGCTACGACCACCACGACAAGTTTGGCGGCAACTGGAGCCCGAGCCTCAACGCTTCGCACCAGATCACTGATGAACTGAGCCTCAAAGGCGGTATTGCCCGGGCCTACAAAACCCCGAACTTGTACCAGTCCAACCCCAACTATCTGTTGTACAGCCGTGGTAACGGTTGCAGCTCGGTAGAAGTCAATCTGGGAGGTTGCTACCTGGTGGGTAACCCGGATCTCAAACCGGAAATCAGCATCAACAAAGAGATCGGTCTGGCATTCGACAAAGGCAACTGGCGCACCAGCGCGACGTACTTCCGTAACGACTACCAGAACAAGATCAATGCCAGCAACGAATCCGCTTTCCGTCTGCCCAACGGCCGTCGTGTATTGCAGTGGGAAAACAGCGGCAAGGCCATCGTGCAAGGGGTTGAGGGCAACCTGTTCGTCAACCTGCGCAAGGACCTGGACTGGAACACCAACCTGACCTACATGATCGACAGCAAAGACAAGAAAACCGGCGAGCCATTGAGTATCATTCCGAAGTACACGCTCAACACCACCCTGGACTGGTACGCCACCGAGCAGCTTTCGTTCCAGGTCAGCGGCACGTACTACGGCGAGCAGAAGGCGCCCAAATACAACATGCGCGCCAACGAGTCGCTGGACAAATCGGTGCAGCAGTCGGTTGACCCGTATGGCTTGGTGGGGCTGAGCAGCGGCTATGAGTTCAACAAAAATCTGAGCGTGCGGGTGGGCATCAACAACCTGCTCGACAAGCAGCTGTACCGCAAGGGCAACGCTGACGAGGCGGGCGCCCAGACCTACAACGAAGCGGGCCGTGCCTACTTTGCGTCGGTGACCACTTCGTTCTGATCACAGCATTGGCCTGACCGCTGTTTGGGTGCAGGCAATAACAGGCGCGACATCCTTTGCAGGTGTCGCGCCGTTGTCACATTGGGCTCTGGCAAAACCGTGGCTTGGGCTGATGAAGGATTGAACAGATGAAACTTGCATCGTCGGCATGGCTGCCGATTCTGTCTCGCGCACTGGCCGCCATGGTGGGCGGCTATGTGTTTACCTATGCTTTTACGGCGGCGCTGGCGCGGCTGTTGCCAATGGACAACGTGGACTCAATGCTGGTTGCCAGCCTGTTGTCGTTCGCCATCTACACCTGCGCCATTTTGTGGGCCTTTATGGCGCGTCATCAGTGGTCGGCCTGGATGGGGGCCGTGCTGGCGCTGCCATTGGCCGCGATCGGTTTTTGGCCGCAACTGCTGGAGCGACTCGGATGAAACAGACCATCACCCAATCTCTGGCCTGGCTGCACACTTGGGGTGGGCTGATCGTAGGCTGGTTGTTGTTTGCGATCTTTCTGACCGGCAGCCTGGCGGTGTTCGATCAAGAGATCGACAACTGGATGCACCCGGAGCTGCCCGCCCATCACTTGACGGACGAACAGGCCGTGGAGCGTGGCTTGAGCTACTTGCGCGAGCATGAGCCCAACGCCAAACAATGGGGCGTGAGCCTGCCCTATGACCGCTCGCCCGAGTTGCGCGCCTCGACCGGCGGGCGTCGCGACGGCGTATCGGTAACCCTGGACCCCAACACCGGTGAAGTCTTGCCGGTACGCGAGTCGGCGGGCGGGCGCTTCTTTTTTCTGTTCCACTTCACCTTGTTCATGCCCGGCATGCTCGGGATTTATGTGGTCGGTGCGCTGGCTATGGGCATGCTGGCGGCGTTGATCAGCGGCATCGTGATCCACAAAAAATTCTTCAAGGAGTTCTTCACCTTTCGCCCCGCCAAAGGCCAGCGTTCGTGGCTCGACGCGCACAACGCCAGCGCCGTGCTGTTGTTGCCGTTTCACTTGATGATTACCTACAGCGGGTTGGCGATTTTTCTGGTGATCTACATGCCAGCGGCCATGGACGCGCTGTTTGATGGCAGTCGCGACGCGTTTTTCAAGGCCCAGGATCCTGCGCCTGCGGTGGTCGATGTCAAACACCCGGCGCAGGCCGAACCGGCACTGCTGGTGGCTATCGGGCCTTTGCTGGCCAAAGCCCGCGACGTGATGGGGCCGCTGAGCGGAGTGAGCATTACCAACCCTGGCATGAGTAATGCCGAGATTCAGATCCGGCCGATTCTGGGCAACCGCATTGCCCTGATCAAAGGTGGCGGCATGCGGTTTGACGGGGTCACGGGCGAGCAACTGTCCGGGCCGACCGAGATGCGCGCCTCGGTGCTCACGCACCGAGTGATTTCCGGTATGCACTTTGCGCAGTTCGGCGGTTACCCGATGCGCTGGGTGTACTTCATTTGCGGGTTGATCAGCAGCGCCATGATCGCCACCGGGCTGGTGCTGTTCACCGTAAAACGGCGCCGTAAATACGCCAGCGAAGGCCGGGTAGCCCAAGTGCTTTACCGGGTGATCGAGGCCGTTAACGTCACGGTGATGGCGGGCTTGAGCCTGGCCTGTATCGCTTACCTGTGGGGTAATCACCTGCTGCCGGTGGGCATGGCTGAGCGCCCGGATGCGGAGTTGACGGTGTTCTTTGGGGTGTGGGCATTGACCCTGGTGCATGCCTTGCTGCGCCCGCGCATGCATGCCTGGCGTGAGCAACTGGGGCTGGCGGGGGGGATGTGCCTGAGCTTGCCGCTGGTGAGCCTGCTGACCGTTGATCATTCGTGGGCGTTGCACAGCCGCATGGGCGTTGAACTCACCACCATGGCTCTGGGCGGCGTGTTGTTGTGGGCGTGCTGGAAAGTCTCGCAACCGCAAGTCGAGCGGGTGCCGCGTAAAAAGGCAACGGTGCTGGCGGAGGTGAACTGAGATGCTGGCAAATTACATTGCGGCCTGGGCTTTTGCCTATATCGGCATGCTTGCCCTGTGCCAAGGGCTAGAGCGGCATTACAAGCAAGTCTGGAACAAACCGCCGTCAGCCGGGCTGCGTCGCACTTTACGCGGGGCAGGGTGGTTGAGTCTGGCGTTGAGCTTCTATTTTTGCGGCATGGCCTGGGGCTGGGCAATGGGTCCCATTGGCTGGTTTGGCCTGATCTCGCTCAGTGGCTTTGCGTTGCTGATGTTGTTGCCGTACCGCGCACGGCTGGCGGTGTGGTTACCGCTAGGGTTCGTCCCACTGTGGGCGGTAATCGAAATGTTGAGCCTTTACCGTTGGTCTGTTTAGGTATTTTTTACAGGTAGGCAGCCCCGCGCAAATGACCGAATCTCTTGAGTCAAACAGACTCAGTTTTCGGTCATTTCGCGGAGTGCTTCAGTATGTCCCTGATTGATGAAGTTCAAGGCCTGTGCGAGCGCTTGGCGCCTTTGGGCTGGCATGACCTGTTGTTGCTGCACGGTCTGGATATTCAGGCCCGCCCGCTGGCTGAAGAATTGAGCAAGGCGTTGGCGGTTGACCGTTCGGTTAAAGGCTTTGAAGACTTTTCGTTGCAGGGCACACAGGCCATCGAAGCCGGCAACCCTGCACGCAGTTTGCTCTACCACGCCTTGGCCTCGCCCAATGTGCTGTATGCCGCCAATGGTGATGCACTGACCGACTTTGCCACTGCGGCAGAACTCGAGACACTGCTCAACTACGTCTATGGTGTTGCCCTGCCTACCCTTGAAGCGCTACAGGACCAGGCAGGCGCCAACGCGACCTTGGGGCTGGTGGTGTTTGCCACCGAGTATCGTCCCCGTGCCGATACCCCTCACCACCAGCATGCCGACCTGTGCTTTTGACGCACAGGCATTGCCCGCGTCGGCACTGCGCCTGCCCTGTACGACCCCCAATTGCGCGGATTCACCCCTTTTGTCGAGGCGCAGCCACAGGCTATGCGGGTTATCCCTGCGCGCTTTGGTGTCTATGTGGCCGTGCGTGAAAAAGGGCAGACGGGGCCGGGATGGGGCGAAGGGGATGACAAACTGGATTTTTGGCGACCCTTGCACAAAGTGTTCAACGGTACGCAATGCATTGCCGGTTTTGATCTTCAAGTGGACCTGGAGGCTTTTCACGTCAATGAAAAGCTGCGCCAGTTTCATCTGCGTAGAGGCCAGGAGGCGGACTGGTTCGAGCCCGATCTCTCGAAGCCACCCTTCGTACAGACTCAGGCGCTAGCACAGTGGGCGGACAGTCAGCTATTCGGGCCGGGTTTATGCGTGCCGGTTGCGAAATCCCGACTGGTTGAGCCCGCTGAATACCAGGGCCAGCCGGTTTCTTTCAGTGTTCCGCCCAATGCCAGGTTTAACTACATCATCAATAAACGCTTTCAACTGCTGGACGACGGTACGGTTCGCGATTTAAACAATGAACCGGACGTCGAGGCGATTGTCGAGGCAGGCAACTATCGCGCGCTGCACTTTATCGACTTCACCGCCGAGGGCTGGATCAAGGCCGATTGCCCAGCCTTGAGTACCGCTATCGGGCTAAACGTGGCGGCGTATTCGATTCTGGCCGCGCCCGATTTCTACCCGGCCTGCGGGCAAGCTCAATTGGGTGAATGGGAACAACAGCAAGGCTTCCCCGAACGGATCTGGTACGCCGCATTAGCGGCGCTTTCTGAGCGACGAGTTGCGGGCAATCCTGACCTGGCGGGCGGGCATTTTGTCCTCGAAGACATAAGCATTACCGCTGTGTTGACCCAGGGATCACCCTCGGATGAAGGGCAAGCCGTTGGCGATTCGGCGAGCTCAAAACGCCAGTCCTGTCTGGCCGACACGGCAGCGGGCACCTTCAGCCCCGGTTGGGAGATTGCCGGTGATGGTCAGGCATGGGTGCCTAAATACATGTGTGCTTATTTGCTGGGCAGCCCGTTTACAGAAGATGTGCGGATCTGCTCGGCAGCAGGGGGCTATTGGCCTGCGGTCACCCCGGACAGCGCAAGGACCTTTGAACCCTATGGTCCAAAACCGACGATTATTCCACTGACGGACACCGAAATAGGGTTATCGGGGCAAGCCTCGTGGGATGGACTGACGGGGCCGCGCCTGATCATCGTGGATGGGCGTCAAGTGGTCGAATGCACGGCGTATGCGTACAGCGATTACACCCGCAATGCACTGGACGGGCAATTGTCGTTGCACCTGACAGGGCAGACCTCCCAGGCTGAGTATCAACAGCGGATTCTGGCCATGCAGTCAGCCTACGCAGCAGTAGGGGCGGGTGGCAGCCGTTTTGAGCAGGGCAAATGGTCAGTGTTGTCCTTCATGCCGGTCAATAGTGTTGATTGGTCGCTGCCAAGAGCCTATCTAAAAGCATGGTCCACGCTGCAGGAGCAGGTGTTTTTCTTTCGGATTTACCGCTACGGCACCATATCGATCCCCGCCGATTACACCAAGCGGCACATAGAGGTACTCGAACTGGTTGAGCTTTATATCGGTGATGAGTCCTTGCTGATAAAGCGCAACGACCAACCGTGGCTGATAACACCGCGTGGCTGATCCGGATGTGGTCATTGTTGGCGCCGGCCCGGCCGGTACGGCTGCCGCCATTTTATGTGCGCAGCGCGGGTTGCGGGTGACATTGCTGGAGCAAGCGGCTTTCCCTCGCACTCGTCCTGGAGAAACGTTGCCGCCCGGGGTTGAAGCCGTGCTGGACCAACTTGGCATCGCGCAAGCAATCAACCAGGGCGGCTTTTTGCGTCACCCGGGCCATGCCGTGAAATAGGCGGGCGAGCGGTTGTTTAGCGCGTTTGGTGAGAGCGCCAGCGGGCCGGCGTTGGGGTATCAAATCCCGCGCGAGACACTCGACAGCTTGCTCCTGGTCCGTGCCGCCGGGTTGGGCGTTGAGGTGGTGCAGCCGTGTCGAGTACTGGGCGTGCTTCGTGAGCGGCAGCAGGTTTGCGGCGTCAGCACGGCGCAAGGTGACAGGCTGGCGGCATGGGTTATAGATGCCAGCGGTGGCAATGGCTGGCTGTCGCGCCAACTGGGCTTGCCCTGGCGCACCTATTCCCCCCGGTTGCTCGCCCACTATGGCTATGCAACGGGCGACTTGCCTGAAGGCGCTGAGGTGTGCGGGATAGAAGCTGATCCGTTTGGCTGGTACTGGATGGCCAAGATTCGCAGCGATTTCTACCACTGGACGCGCCTGTGTTTTACCAACGCGGGCCACCATCAGGCTGTCCCGCCAGCGGTTTTCAAACCGTTGCGTGCCAGTGGCCCCGTTCGCGGTGCTGATGTCACGTGGCGTCTCTGCCAGCAGGCCTGTGGCGACGGTTTTTTTATCGCGGGTGATTCTGCTTTCGTGCTGGACCCTTCATCCGGGCACGGCGTAGTTAAGGCACTGATGACGGGCATGATGGCCGCGCATGCTGTGGTTGAGTCCCTGAGCACCCCTTGGCACGTGCTTAGCATTCAGCAGCAATACCAGTACTGGATCAACGACTGGTTTAATCGTGATCGGCTCAAAATGAGTGAGTTTTATCGCACTCACCCATTTGCACCTGAGTGGTGCGATTAGATCACGCTGCAGGAGGGGCCGCCCCGTCTTCGACGCCGCGCTGTCGCGCAGCAAACAGGCCGCCGAGTATCTTCAGCATCCCCCAATCGGTTCCCTCTCCTTCGGGAGAGGGCTAGGGTGAGGGGGCTCTTGACTTGAGTACATATCCGTTGCTGCGGCAACGGCCACTTAGGGTTCCGGCCTTACGCCGCGTCACTTTGCAAAAGCGGCAAAGTAACCAAAACGCTTTTGCCCCTACCCCTCGGTGCCTCGCTTTGGCTCGGCATGCCCTCACCACAGGCCTTGCTCCGTAGGCCCGCCGCGATCGGCCATCCATGGCCGTGTCGCGGCTAACCCGGCGTCCTGCCGGGTTACCCACTGCGCAAAACCTGCGTTCGGCCAGCGTGGTTTAATGGGGCCTTTTAGATCAAGATCAAAAGATCGCGAGCAAGCTCGCTCCTACAAAGCCTTTAAAATCAATCACTTATTTTATGTTTGATAGGAGCGAGCTTGCCTCGCGATCTTTTAACGATCAAAAGATCGCGAGGCAAGCTCGCTCCTACAGGGATTTGTGCAGCGCTAGGCGTCTAGATCAGGCAAACCATTTGTTCCGGGCTTCTGCCAGCAATTCGTGCATGAGCGCTTCAACATCAGAGACGCTCAGTTTGCTGAATATGTGCCCGTCTTCGAATGTCCACTGCTTGCTGAAAATTCCCACCAGACCTTTGGCATAGGCTTGCACGGTCTCCCACTCCAGGGTGTCATTGCCCAGTGCAAGCAAGTCTTGACTGAACGTCACTTTGGGCCCGTTCGCACTGTGAACCGTGGTGATGTAGAGTTGCTCGCAGTCGGTCCCGTGCTGCTTGAGTCGTTCATTGAGAAAGTCGCGCACCTGAGCGTTGTAGGCGCCAGCGCCTGCTTTGCCACCGACCGTTGGCGCGTCATTGTTGTTGTCGATCATGTTCAAGGTAAAACTCCTTTTATTACAGCCGGCCTATCCAGCTTCATGCTGTGAGAAATTCGGCCGGCAAAACCTTTCGATGACCTATTGGAACGCTTATTGGCCGTTTGCCTGCGGTACATAGTTATGGCACGTTGTAACAACAGTTATCGGGGCTGGGCCTTGGGCTTGATCAGCCGGTTGGCAATCAGGTCCAGGCTGCTGCAAAACACGAAGTACACCAGCGCGACAAACAGGTAGATCTCGGTTGGGTGCACCATCACCCGGTTGCTGACCTGGGTCGCTACAAACGACAACTCACCCACGCCAATCACGTACGCCAGCGACGTGTCCTTGATCAGTGAAATCCATTGGTTGAGGAACGACGGCAGCATCATCGGCAATGCCTGCGGCAGGATGATCAAGCGCAACACTTGCCATGTGCCCAGCCCCAACGCTTTGCCCGCCGCCCATTGCCCCGCCGGTAAACTGCTGATGCCCGCGTACACCGAATGCGCAAGGTAGGCGCCGCCAATCAACGACAGGGCGCAGACCACGGTGGCCAATGCCGGTACATCGACATTGAACACAATCGGCAGCAGAAAGTAGCTCCAGAAAATCAGCATCAGCACCGGAATGGCTCGCAAAAACCCCAATACGCCGAGCAATACCCAGCGCACTCTGGAGCGAATCATCACCAGGGCAATGCCCAGCACCAGGCCCAAGATGGCCGAAATCACTCCCGAAAACAGGCTCAGCACCAGCGTCAATGCAGCCCCGCCCAGCGGGCCGTTGGGGTAGGCGCCGATCAAGAAGTACGACAGGTTGTCGCTAATCACCGAAAAGTCCATGGCTTAGAGCACTCCCTGCCGATACCACTTGCTGCGCGCAATCAACTGCCCGATGACTTCAAGCAGGGCGATGCTCAATACATACAGCAGTGTGGCGAAACCGAAGGCCTGGAAGGTCTTGAAGGTTTCGGTTTCGACCTGACGCGATGCATAAGACAGTTCCGCCAAGCCGATGGCCATGGTCAGCGACGAGTTTTTCAGGGCATTCATGTATTGCCCCAGCAGGGGCCCCAGTGCGGTGCGCAGAGCTTGCGGGAAGACGATGTAGCGCCACACTTGCGCCGGTTTGAAGCCCAGCGCCAACCCGGCGGCACGTTGCTCAAGGCGCACCGAACTGACGCCTGCGCGGAACTCCTCGCAAATAAACGCCGCGGTGTAGAGCATCAGGCCCCAGAAACCGGCGAGAAACTCAAAGGACGGCCATTCAAGCTCGAACAGACCCAGGTCGAGACTGCGCGGCTGGTTTAGCCATACCACCAAGCCTTCGGGCAGCATCGCCGTAACCCCGAAGTACCAGAAAAACAGCTGCACCAGCAGCGGCGTGTTACGAAATAGCGCCAGGTATGCCCGTGCGGGCCATGACCAGAGGCGCGAGGGCGAGATCCTCGCCAGGCACAGCAAAAACCCCAGCCCGGTGGCTACCAGGCAGGTCAACAGCGATAGGATCAGGGTGAGAACAAAACCATCGAACAGCCAATGCAGGTATTGCGGGGCAAGCAGTTCACCGAACATAAACAGCGTCCATCCAGAAACAAACAAACCCGTCCGGTTGTCCGTGACGGGTTATTCAGTGTTGCTAGCGCGACTTAGCTCTTGTCGCCGATTTTGTACAGGCGGGTCAGCGGGGTTTTGGTGTTCGGGCCGAACCAGGTGTCATAAATTTTTTGCGCCTGGCCTTTGGCTTCAAGCTCGGTCAGGGTTTGGTTGACCACGTCGGTCAGGGCCTGTTCACCTTTTGGAATGCCCACGCCGATCAGGTCATTGGAAATGGTGAATGGCGGGACTTCGTACTTGTCTTTGTCCGGCACATTGGCCAGCAAGCCGATCAGTTTTGGGCCGTCCTGGGTAATCGCCTGGACGTTGCCATTGCGCAGGGCGGTGAAGGCGAACGGGGTGTCATCGTAGGCAATCACTTTGGCGCCCGGGAATTTCTCGCGCAGCACGCCTTCGTTGACCGTGCCTTTGTCGACGCCAACGCGCCATTTGTTCAGGTCTTGCTCGGATTTGAGGGTGCCTTTTTTGACGATAAATTGCTGGCCCGAGGCGAAGTACGGAATGCTGAAGTTCACCTGTTCGGCGCGCTCAGGGGTGATGGTGAAGTTGGCCAGTACCAGGTCGACCTTGTTAGAGAGCAACAGCGGTACGCGGTTGGCCGGATTGGTCGGTTGCAGCTGCAGTTTCACGCCCAGTTTGTCGGCGATGGCCTTGGCGTAGTCCACGTCCAGACCTTCGATTTGCTTGCTTTTAGCGTCCACAAAACCGAATGGCGGGTTGCTGTCAAACGAAGCCACGCGCAGTACGCCGGACTTTTTGATGTCATCCAGACGATCAGCGTGGGCCAGGCCCGACAAAACAGCCAATGTCAGCGCGGTGAGGGCAGTGAGTTTTTTCATTTCGTTCTCATCATGAGTTAGAAGATTTATGACGAGAGTCTTGCAGGAAAATGTGCTTTTAAAAAAGAATATAAAACGATTTAAATATTCCATTTGTTTATATGTCTGTAGGAGCAAGTTTGCCTCGCGATCTTTTAAAAGATCAAAAGATCGCGAGGCAAGCTCGCTCCTACAGCCGGTTCAAACCGTCACGCTGCTGGCTTGAAGCAGCTCACGGGTGTACGGGTGTTGCGGGTTGCCGAACAGGGTTTGCGCGTCACCTTGTTCCACCACTTTGCCGTCCTTGATCACGATCATGTCGTGGGCCAGGGCATGCACCACCGCCAGATCGTGGCTGATAAACAGGTAGGTCAGACCGTGCCGGGCCTGCAAGTCACGGAGTAAATCCACCACTTGTTTTTGCACGGTGCGGTCCAGTGCCGAGGTCGGTTCGTCGAGCAGGATCAGGGCCGGTTCCATGATCAGCGCCCGGGCGATAGAGATGCGCTGGCGCTGGCCGCCCGAGAACTCATGCGGGTAGCGGTGGCGGCTCTCCGGGTCGAGCCCCACCTCTTGCAGCACGCGAATCACCGCGGCTTCACGCTCTTGTTCGGTGCCGATGCCGTGAGCCAGCAAGCCTTCGCTGATGATCTGCTGCACCGACATTCGCGGGCTCAAGCTGCCGAAGGGGTCCTGGAACACCACCTGCATTTGGCGACGCAACGGCCGAAGCAGGTCCTGATTAAGCAGGTTGAGCTGTTTGTTGCCAAACCGGATGTCGCCCTCGGACTCCACTAACCGCAAGATCGCCTGGCCCAAGGTGGATTTGCCCGAACCGGACTCACCAACAATGCCCAGGGTCTTGCCTTTTTTCAGCTCAAAACTGACCCCGTCCACGGCCTTTACGTAATGCCGCTCGCGGCTGAACAGGGGCTTGGGCAGGGGAAACCAGACTTTCAAGTCGTCGACTTCCAGCAGGTTGTGCCGGTAATCGCAGGGCACCGGGCTGCCGCTGGGTTCGGCCTCGATCAGCATGCGGCTGTAAGGGTGTTGCGGGGCTTTAAACAGATCCTCGCAGGTGGCCTGCTCGACAATTTCACCGCCGCGCATCACGCACACGCGCTGGGCGATTTTGCGTACCAGGTTGAGGTCGTGGCTGATCAGCAGCAACGACATGCCCAGACGCTGTTGCAGGTCGATCAGCAGTTCCAGAATCTTCTGCTGCACGGTGACGTCCAGTGCGGTGGTCGGCTCGTCGGCGATCAACAGTTCAGGCTCGTTGGCCAGCGCCATGGCGATCATCACCCGTTGGCGCTGGCCGCCAGACAGCTGATGCGGATACGCATTAAGGCGTTTGTGCGGGTCGCGAATGCCCACCAGGGTCAGCAGTTCCAGGGTGCGTTCACGGGCGGCACGTTTTTTCAGGCCTTTGTGGGTGATCAGCACTTCGCTGATTTGCTTTTCAACCGTGTGCAGCGGGTTGAGCGAGGTCATCGGCTCCTGGAAAATCATCGCGATGCGATTGCCGCGCAGGCTGCGCAACTGGCTGTCGCTGGCGTTTACCAGGTCGGTGCCGTTGTAGCGGATGCTGCCTTGGGTTTCCACACTCTTGCCCGGCAACAGGCGCAGGATCGAGTGCGCCGTCACCGACTTGCCCGAGCCCGATTCGCCCACCAGCGCCAGGCACTCACCCCGGTGAATATCCAGGTTGATGCCGTGCACCACTTCACGCCCGGCAAAGCCGACGCGCAGGTCACGTATTTCAATCAATGTGTCGTTCATCTCAACTCCGGGGATCAAACGCGTCACGGCAGGCTTCACCGATAAACACCAGTAACGACAAAATCAGTGCCAGTACGCAGAACGCGGTCAGGCCCAGCCACGGGGCTTGCAGATTGCGCTTTGCCTGACCGATCAGTTCACCCAGCGAGGCGGTGCCGGGCGGCATGCCGAATCCGAGAAAATCCAGAGCGGTGAGGGTGGCAATCGCGCCGGTCAAAATGAACGGAATGTACGTCAGGGTCGAGGTCATGGCGTTGGGCAGAATGTGCCGACGCATCAGCGCGCCATTGGTCAGCCCCAGCGCCCGTGCGGCTTTGACGTATTCCAGGTTGCGCCCGCGCAAAAATTCGGCGCGTACCACGTCGACCAGGGCCAACCAACTGAACAGCGCCATGATGCCCAGCAGCCACCAAAAACTCGGTGCCACAAAGCCCGACAAAATGATCAGCAAGTACAGCACCGGCAGCCCGGCCCAGACTTCTTGCAGCCGCTGGCCGATGAGGTCCACCAGGCCGCCATAAAAGCCCTGCAAGGCACCGGCGGTAATGCCGATCAAGGCGCTGACGGCGGTGAGGATCAAGGCAAACAGAATCGAAATTCGTGCGCCAAAAATCACCCGGGCCAGCACGTCACGGGCCTGTTCGTCAGTGCCTAGCCAGTTGGTGGTGCTCGGGGGGCTGGGCGCCGGTTCTTTGAGGTCGTAGTTGACCGTGTCGTAGCTGAACGGAATGGGCGCAAATAGCATCCAGCCGCCCTGGTCGGTGATCAACTTGCGTACGTAATCGCTGCTGTAGTCCGGCTCAAAAGGCAGCTCGCCGCCAAAGTCGGTTTCGCTGTAGTGCGACACAATCGGAAAGTACCAATGGTCTTTGTAGTGCACGGCCAGCGGTTTGTCGTTGGCGATCAATTCGCCGCCCAGGCACAGCACAAACAGGCCGACAAATAACCACAGCGACCACCAGCCACGGCGGTTGGCCTTGAAGTGGGCGAGGCGTCGACGGCCCAGAGGAGAGAGGGTAAACATCAGGCATTCCTCGCCGAGAAGTCGATACGGGGGTCGAGCAGGGTGTAGCAAATATCGCCGATCAGTTTGATCAGCAGCCCGAACAGGGTGAACAAAAACAGCGTGCCGAACACCACGGGATAGTCGCGTGACACCGCGGCTTCGTAGCTCATACGGCCAATGCCGTCGAGGTTGAAGATGGTTTCGATCAGCAAGGAGCCGGCGAAAAACACCTCGATCAACGCCTGGGGAATCCCGGCCACCACCAGCAACATGGCGTTGCGCAGCACATGGCCGTAGAGCACGCGTTTTTCGGTCAAGCCCTTGGCCCGTGCGGTGACCACGTACTGGCGGCTGATTTCATTTAAAAAGCTGTTTTTGGTGAGGATGGTCAGGGTCGCAAAGCCGCCGATCACCAGCGCGCTCACCGGCAGCACCATGTGCCACAGGTAGTCGGCGATCTTGCCGAAAAAGCTGAGGCTGTCGAAGTTGTCCGAGACCAGCCCCTGAATCGGGAACCAGCTCAGGTAACTGCCCCCGGCGAAGACCACGATCAGTAAAATGGCGAACAGGAACGCGGGCATGGCGTAGCCGACGATGATCGCGGTGCTGGTCCACATGTCAAAGGCACTGCCGTTGTGAATGGCCTTGCGAATGCCCAGCGGGATCGACACCAGGTAGGTGATGAACGTGGCCCAGAACCCCAGCGAAATCGTCACCGGGAGCTTTTGCAGGATCAGGTCGGTGACCGTGGAACCGCGAAAAAAACTGCTGCCGAAATCCAGTTGCGCGTAGTTCTTGAGCATCAGCCACAAGCGCTCGTGCATCGGTTTGTCGAAGCCATAATGTTTGGTGATTTCTTCGATAAGGGCCGGGTCAAGGCCGCGGCTGCTACGGCTGGCGCCTGCGCTGTGGGCGGCCATTTCGCCGCCACCGCCGCCGACGGAGGCACCACTGAACCCCTGCAAGCGGGCAATGGCCTGATCCACCGGGCCACCGGGAGCGGCCTGCACGATCAAAAAGTTGACCACCAGAATGCACAGCAGGGTGGGGATGATGAGCAATAAGCGACGACTGATGTAATGCCACATCTTAATGATTCTCTGCCGGAGTGTTGGAAGCAGGCGCGTTGGCCTTGTTGAACTGCGCGTTGCTTTGCGCGGTTTTGCTGACTTCCCACCAGGTGTTCAAGCCCTCGTCGTACTTGGGCTCTAGCGCCGGGCGACCGAAGCGGTTCTGGTACACGGTCGGGGTGCCGATGGAGTAGTAGTTGGGGATCATGTAATAACCCCACTGCAAGACCCGATCGAGGGCGCGGGCGTAATGCACCATCTCCTCGCGGCTGTTTGCTTGCACCAGCCCGTCCAGCAGGGTGTCGACGGCCGGGTCACGCAGCACAAAGGCGTTGGACGCGCCGGGCTGGGTGGCGCTGCTGGAACCGTACATGTCGTACATTTCGCGGCCCGGCGAGACGATGGGCTGGCCGCTGCGCGGGAAGCCCACCACGATCATGTCGTAGTCACGGGCGTTGAGGCGGTTGATGTACTGCGCAGAGTCGATCTTGCGGATGTCCATGTTGATGCCGATCTGCGCCAGGGTGCGCTTGTACGGCATGATCATGCGGTCGAAGCCGCCCTGGCCGTCGAGAAAGGTGAAGCTCAGTTGCTCTCCCTTGGCGTTGACCAGTTTGTTGTCTTTGGGTGTCCAGCCGGCTTGTTTGAGCAATGCCAGGGCTTGCAGCTGTTTGTCGCGGATGTAGCCGCTGCCATCGGTTTTCGGCGCCTGATAGACCTGGGTGAACACCTCGTCGGGGATCTTGCCGCGCAGCGGTTCGAGAATTTCCAGCTCGCGGGCATCGGGCAGTGCGGTGGCGGCCATTTCACTCTTCGGGAAGTAGCTCTGCTGGCGCACATAGAAGTTGCGCATCATCTGCTTGTTGGTCCACTCAAAGTCCCACAGCAGGCTCAACGCCTGACGAACGCGGCGGTCCTGAAAAAACGGGTTTTGCAGGTTGAAGGCAAACCCTTGCGCAGCACCCGGTTTGTCTTTGGCAAACACCCCGCGTTGCAGGCGCCCGTCGGTCAGCGCCGGGCTGTCGTAGCCAATGCTGAAACCGGTGGCCGAGAACTCGCGGTTGTAGTCAAACGCACCGGCCTTGAGCAGTTGCCGGGCGATGTCGGTGTCGCTGTAAAAGTTCACCGTCAGGCGGTCGAAGTTGTACATGCCCTTGCTCACCGGCAAGTCTTTGGCCCACCAGTTTTTGTTGCGCTCAAAGGTGATGCTGCGGCCGGGGTCGACGTGCGACACCGCATACGGGCCGCTGCCCAGCGGGGGTTCGAAGCCGCCGCCAGTGGCGAAGTCACGGGTCTTCCACCAGTGTTCGGGCATGATCCGCAGGCTGGCCAGGTCGAGGGCCAGAGTACGGTTCTGGTTGTTCTTGAAGTCGAAACGGATTTGCAACGGGCCTTCGATGACCACGTCTTTGACCTCGCCATAGACCATGCGGTAGCCCAGGCTGCCCTTGGTCATCAGGGTGTTGTAGGTGAAGGCGACGTCTTGCGCGGTGATGGGGGTGTCATCGGCAAAGCGGGCCTTGGGGTTCAGGTAAAAGCGCACCCAGAGGCCGTCCGGGTCACGTTCCATCTTTTGCGCAATCAGGCCGTAGACCGTGTAAGGCTCGTCCAGAGAACGGAACGCCAGGGGCGCGTACAACCAGTCATCGACCTGTGCAACGCCGGTGCCTTGGTCGATGTAAGGGACGATGTAGTTGAACTGGCCGATTTCCATCGAGGCCCGGCTCAGCGAGCCGCCTTTGGGCGCGCCGGGATTGACGTAATCGAAGTGCTGGAAGTTGTCCGGGTATTTGGCTGCTTCGCCGTACACCGTCAGCGCCTTGCTGGGCGCGGCGCTCACACTCAGGCACAGGCATGACAGCGCAGGTACCAGCAGTGAGCGAAGCAGGGGCAGGAAGAGTGAAGACATGATGGGGTTTCCTTGTACCGCGTGTGGAGCCCTGCAGGAGCGAGTCTCGCGATCTTTATTGAAGGTCAAAAGATCGCGAGGCAAGCTCGCTCCTACAGGGGGGCTATCACTTAGAAGTGGTAAGTCGCACGGGCGAAGAAGGTACGGCCCATCGGGTCGGCGTAACGAGGGTCGTAACCGCTCTGGAAGTTGTAAGCCTGATTGGAGAACGGCGGGTTGCGGTCAAACATGTTTTTGACCCCTACATCCAGGTCCACGGTTTTGTTGAAGGTGTAGCCCCCCGAGATATCCCACAGAGCGTAAGAGGCTACGCGCGAGTGAGTATCGGTGTCGTAGTCGTTGTAGCCGCTGGTGAAGCGGTTGACCAACGAAGCACGGTAAGGGCCCAGGTTCCAGGTACCGCTCAGCACGTGTTTCCAGCGCGCGATCATGCCAGTACCTTCAAATGCACCGACGTTGTCGGTGTAGTCGCCGCCGATGGTGGTCTGGTAGTCATATCGCGACACGTAGGTGCCTTGCAGGCCCAGGCCGAACTGGCCATACGGAGTGTTCGGAAACTTGTAGTCGAGTGTGACGTCAACACCGCTGGTTTTTACTGCGCCCAGGTTGGCCAGGCCGGTTTGAACGTAGTTGAGCGAACCGTCAGCATTGCGGATATAGCGATCGGCATACGCATTCGGGTCATCAAAGACGGTGGATTCCGGGAACTCGGCGATCTGGTTGGCGATGTGGATCCACCAGAAATCCAGGCCCATCGACAGGTTGCGCACCGGCTGGTAGACAAAACCCAAGGTGAGGTTGCGTGCCTTCTCTGGGGACAGGTCAGTGTTGCCACCGGTACGGTTATGGAACTGCTGGCCGCAGTCGCGACCGGCATTGCCGCCAGGTTGTACAACGCCACCGGTACACAGTTTCGGGTCGTTGTAGTAGCCCTGGGTGAATGTGGTGTATTGCGGGTTGTACAGCTCATACAGCGACGGAGCGCGGAAACCTTCGCTGTACGCGCCACGCACCACCAGTTCTTTGATCGGCTGATAACGGAACGAGTATTTCGGGTTGGTGGTGCTGCCAAAATCGCTGTATTTGTCGTGACGCACGGCCGCCGACAGTTCAAGGCTGTCCAGCACCGGTACGTTCAGCTCGGTGTACACCGCCTTCACGGTTCGATCACCCTTGACACTGCCGTCCGGGTCGACGCCCAGGCTGGAGATGTCTGCTGCGTATTGCTCATAGCTCTGATGGAAGTTCTCCTGACGGAATTCACCACCGATAGCCAGACCTGAAGAACCGGCACCGAACCAGTCTCCGATTTCGCGGCTCATGCGTCCGTCAATTCCAGTTACCCGGCCTACTGATGACGAGTACTGGCCGTGATAACGATTGGCGTCAATCAATGCCTGGCCAGCAGCACTTTGCGGGCCGAACGGGTTGATGATGCCGTCGGCGATGCCGTCAATCATGGCGGCGTCGCTGACATATCCCCCAGTGACACTGGAGATGACCTTGTTCTGGTTGTACGAGGCGCCGACGTTGTAATCCCAGCCCTTGGCGATGCCGTCGAAGCTCAGCACCAGACGCTGGCTGGTGTTCTGGTCTTTAGAGGCGCGCGCACCGGCGGCGGTTTCACGCCAGTTAAAGTCGATTGGCTGGGTCGGATCGAAGTTGGGGTTACTTGACGCCGGGGTGATCCCATTACCTGGGAAGTAGGGGGACGACGGGTCCATGGTCATGCCCGTCAGCGGTGCAGGGCCGACCTGTGTCGCGTTATTGTTGCGTGCAAAGAAGTATTCGAGATTGACGTTGTCGTCGTCAGTGATTTTGCCAGTGGCTTTACCAAAGAATGAGGTCTTTTCAGTCGCTGGCAGCAGGTCGATGTAATTACGTGTATCAAAGCGGCAAACGCCCTGGCGTGCCACCAGGTCGGGACCATTACAGTTACCCGCTGACAATGGGTTAGTGCTGACGCCACCCTGGCTGTAGTTGGACGGGTAGGAGGTGCCCGAGGTCTGATCCAGGCCACGACCCGGGGCGTAGCTGGTGGCGAAGGTTCGGTCCTTGGCCCGCAGAGCGTCCTGTTTGTTGTATCCGACAACACCCATGACGTTGAATCGGTCTTTGTCCAGGTCACCATAGCCCCAACTGGCGCTTATGTCTTTTGAGGTGCCGCCACCGCTTGCGTCAGCGCCTTCACCGCCCAGTGAGAGAGTGCCGTCGGTCATGGATTTTTTAGTGATGAAGTTGATGACCCCGCCAATCGCATCGGTGCCGTACAAAGCCGATGCGCCGTCACGCAGGACTTCAACCCGGTCAATCGCGGCGAAAGGGATGGTGTTCAGGTCAACGGCCGAGCCATCAATTGCGTTGTTGCCCAAACGGCGTCCGTTAAGCAGCACCAGGGTTTTGTTGGCACCTATACCGCGCATGTCGGCAAAGCTTGAGCCGCCTGTGCCTGCCCCTACAGAACTGGCCGAGTTACGAATGGACTGGTTGCCCGTGACCCGCTGCATGACTTCTGCAGTGGTGGTCACACCTTCGTTGCGCAGTTGATCGGCGCGCAGAATGGTGATGGGCACGGCGGTTTCTGCGTCAACCCGGCGGATCGCCGAGCCGGTCACTTCAACACGGTCCAGCTGCGTGGTAGGGGCGGGGGCGGCCGTTGCATCGGCGCTCACGGCGGCGCTGCTGACGGCACTGCCCGCATCGTCGGACACGGTGGCTTCTGCTGCCTGCAACTGGCCTGCGCTCATCCCCAGAGCAACCAGATACAGCGGCACAAAACGATGGCGCTGCAAGCTTGCAACGAGCGGTTTGAGGGTGAAACCTGAACTCTTCATCTGCATGGTTATTTCCGACTTTTTCAGACGATTATTGGAATGGCCTTGTGAGCCCTCATGACTCCAGTTGGGTTGTGTCGACCCGTGGCAAAACACTTTTTTCAAGCAAGCCGCTCCCCTGCGCGGACTGACAGCGTTCGCGCGCGGCATGGTTACAGCGGGAAGTCGGTCTCTGTGGCCGCTGCCGCAGGCTGCGATGGGTTGCGAAGCGACCCGCTTGAAGGTCCCTCGGCCCTTATCGCAACCTTCAGCAGCGGCTGCAGAGGTGAGCGTTACCGAGCAGTCATCACCGAAATCTTGGTGATGCCCGAGCGCTCAATCGAGGCCATGGCCTTGGCCACTTGCCCGTAATTGACGCCTTCGTCAGCCTGGAGCTGAACCCGTACTTCCGGGTCCTGGGCCTTGACGTCCTGCAGGCTTTTTTCCAGCAGCTCGGGGGCCACTTCGTTCTTGGCCAGGAAGAACTTGCCGTCCTGATCCACGCTGACCACCACCGGGTCTTTCTTTTTCTCGGTGGCCACGGCGTCGGTCTTGGGCAGGTTGATCTTGATGGCATTGGTCATCATCGGCGTGGTCACGATGAACACCACCAGCAGTACCAGCATCACGTCCACCAGCGGGGTGACGTTCATTTCACTGAGTACTTCATCGCTGTCTTGAGTTGAGAAAGACATCAGCTTGCCTCCCGCACAGCGGTGCGCTTGGTGGAAATAGGTTGGCGGTCGATGGCGAAAGCGCTGCGCTGGGCGAGGGCGTCGAAGTCATGGGCAAAGTCATCCATGGTGGCCGAGGCCATTTTCAGGCGACGCAGGAAGAAGTTGTAAATCAGCACCGCAGGCACGGCCACGGCAATCCCCACGCCGGTGGCAATCAGGGCGTGGCCGATGGGCCCGGCCACGGTTTCCAGGCTGGCGGAACCGCTGGCGCCGATGCTTTGCAAAGCTTCCATAATCCCCCAGACGGTCCCGAACAGGCCGATGAAGGGCGCGGTGCTGCCGATACTGGCGAGAATCGCCTGGCCGCTTTCCAGGGCGCGGCGTTCTTTCTGGATTTGCTGGCGCAGGTTGCGCTCCAGGCGATCGGCGCGGTTGATGGTGTTGGCCAGTTGCTGGGTGGTACGTGGTGTGTCATCGACAATCATGGCTTCAAAGCCGCTGTTGGCGATGCGGGCCAGGGCGCCGGGGTACTGGCTGGCGTGTTCGGCGGCGGTGAGCAGGTCGGGGGCGGCCCAGAAGGCCTTGGTGAACTGGTTGTTCTGGGCTTTCTGACGCAGGTATTGCGATGACTTGATGAGCAGCAAGGCCCAACTCACCACCGAAAAAAGCACCAAGGCCCAAAGTACCCCAGGGACAATCATGGAAGACAGAGACTCGTTCATGGCTATACCTCGCACTGCGGTTAAATAACGCGCTAATTAATAAGTGTCGGAACCCGGCGGGGTTATTCCGGCAATTTGAAAGCAATGGTCTGGGTGGCGAACCCTTCTATGGGCGTGTCCCCGCGTTTGGCCGGGACAAACTTCCAGTTACGTACAGCGGCGACGGCGGCGTCATCCAGCGCTTGTTTGCCGCTGGACTTGATGACCTCTACCGAGCCTGCGCGGCCGTTAGGCAGCACCTTGATCCGCAGCCCTACCGAGCCTTCCCAGTTACGCCGCAAGGCGATGGACGGGTATTCCGGTGGCGGGTTGCCGAGGCTGGCCAGCCCCGAAATGGCCGCTGTTTCCTTGGCCGGGCCTGGCGCTGCGGCCGGGGCGGCGGGTGCAGCAG